>JAOTXR010000166.1 GCA_029862285.1 Gammaproteobacteria bacterium | reverse complement strand
ACGTGTCGAACTCGGCGCGACCGCACGTGTGATCGGAAATGTCTTTTACAATCTGATCGAGATGGCAATCGGGGCCGAGATTAACGGCAAACTGATTCATCAGCCAAAGGGTCAGCCGACGCTGGTCGACATGTCGTCAAAATCTGACGATCTGGTTCAGGTCGGCGGAAGTAAATAGCCGAACGTGAACGCTTCAGTTGCACAAAACCCGCTGGTCTTTACCGACGCAGCGGCACGCAAAGTCGGTCAGCTGATCGCCGAAGAAGGCAACGCAGCACTAAAGCTGCGTGTTTTTATTTCCGGTGGTGGCTGTTCCGGGTTCCAGTACGGTTTCACCTTCGATGAAAACATTGAGGATGGTGATGCCCGGATAGAAAAGGAAGGGGTCACCTTGCTGGTAGACCCCATGAGTATCCAGTACCTGACGGGTGCCGAGATCGACTACAAAGAAGATCTCGAGGGCGCCCAATTCATCATTCGCAATCCCAATGCCACCACGACCTGCGGTTGTGGATCTTCCTTCTCAGTCTGATCCGGGAGCGAGGCGCGCTCCCGATATCGGCTAATGACAGACGGCCTGCCGAGGCAGGTACTCGCAGCAGTCGACCTCGGCTCGAACAGTTTTCATATGCTCGTGGTTCGCTACGATCACGGGCAACTGCAGGTGATAGACCGCCTGCGTGAAATGGTGCGATTGGCTGCAGGCCTGAACGAGCGTGGCAAGATTTCCAATAAGGCGTCAGAACGGGGGCTCGAGAGTCTGCAGCGTTTTGGTCAGCGGTTGCGTGACATGCACGCGGCAAACGTCCGGGCTGTTGGGACCAATGCATTGCGCAAGGCCAAAAACTCCGAAGAGTTTCTGGAGGCTGCCGAACTTGCCCTCGGTCATCCGATTGAAGTCGTTTCCGGTCGTGAAGAGGCACGCCTGGTTTATCTTGGTGCCGCACACACGCTGCCGGAACTGGATGGCAAGAGACTGGTAGTCGATATTGGGGGTGGCAGTACCGAATTGATCCTCGGCAGTGGCTTCGATACGCACGAACTGTTCAGTCTTTATATGGGCTGCGTGAGTATGACCGAGCGATTTTTTCCGGGCGGAAAGATAACGGCAAAACGCTGGCAGCGCGCCAGACTGGCCGCGGCCGTGGAACTGGAACCGATACATTCGCCGTTACAGTCGATCGGTTGGGATGAGGCCATCGGTACGTCAGGCACGATTCGCGGTGCGCGTACAGTTTTGCTGGAGCAGAACCTGAGCGACGGACAGATCACAAAGAAAGCACTGAAACGGCTCGAGCAACACATGATTGAGAGCGGTCATGTCGATAAACTCGATCTCTGTGGCTTGTCGGTGGAGCGAGCACCGGTTTTTCCGGGTGGCATTGTTATCCTGCAAACGGTACTTGAAGAACTGCAGATCGAATCGATGCGAGTCGCACGCGGCGCCCTTCGTGAAGGCTTGATCTATGACATGCTCGGCCGGATGTCTGACGAGGATGCCAGGGATCGTAGCGTCCGGGCTCTGGAGCGTCGTTATCACGTGGATACCGGTCAGGCGCAACGCGTTGAGCAGACAGCGTTGGCATTGCTGGATCAGGTAGAAAATGAATGGCAGTTGCATGAACCGCTGGTGCGCAAACTTTTGGTGTGGGCTGCACGCTTGCACGAAGTGGGAATTGGCATTGCTCACTCGCAGTACCATCGTCACGGCGCCTATCTGCTGGAACACTCCGATGTAGCGGGATTCTCAAACCGGGAGAAGACGCTGCTCGCAATTCTGGTATTGACCCATCGGCGCAAGGTTCGCCCGCTTACTTTTCAGACATTGCCCAAGCCCTGGACTCGTTGCTTGCCACAACTGGCGGTGCTGATGCGTCTTGCGGTACTCCTGCACCGGGGCAGAAGCCCGACTGTATCGACGCCAGTGCGGCTGGTCGCAGGCAAGCGTCGACTCAAAATGTACTTGCCCGGTGAGTGGCTCGCGGCACACCCGCTGACCCACGCCGATCTGGACAACGAGGTGAATCTTCTCGATGCTATTTCATACAAACTCGAAGTTATCGAAGACTGACCTTCGTCGCGACTTTCTTAACCGGCGCTATAGATTGCTCCGAGGATCGCCTGTTTTGAGGCGCCGGTAACGTCCGGCACGTTGCCCGCGCGACCGGTTAGTGTTTGCATTGCCAGCCACGCAAAAGCTGCAGCTTCGACCCATTCCGGTGCGATACCATGCTGTTCGCTGCTTTCAACAACGCATTGGGGAAGCAGGGCCGCGAGTCGTTCCATCAGAAAATCATTTCGGGCACCACCGCCACAAACAAGGCAACGCGTGGCCCCCGGAGCGTAGTCATGAATGGACTCAGCAATACTGCTTGCCGTTAGCTCGCACAGCGTAGTCTGCACATCGGCAGGATCGGGAGCCGCGTCCATAGACAGCAAGTGCCCGGTCAGCCATGACAAATTGAATAGTTCCCGTCCGGTGCTCTTTGGTGGCGGCCGGCCAAAAAACTCTTCGGACTTCAGCAGCTGCAACAGTTCTCTGCTTATCACAGCCTGGCGTGCCCACTTGCCCTTATCGTCGAATGGCTGGTTGTGATGTTGTTGCGCCCAGGCGTCCATAAGCACATTGCCCGGCCCGGTGTCATGACCCGACACCGTGCCATCGGCATGCAATGCAGTGATATTACTCATGCCCCCGATGTTGACGACCACCCGTTCCTCTTCGGGATGAGAAAAGATGGCCTGGTGAAACGCCGGCGCCAGCGGCGCGCCGTGGCCGCCCAGCGCGATATCGCGGCGTCTGAAATCAGCCACTGTCGTAATGCCGGTTTTTGCTGCGATGACATTGGCATCGGCGACTTGCATTGAATACGGATAGGCTGCGGACGGGCCATGGCGGATCGTTTGGCCATGACTGCCAATCGCTGTGATATCGGTGGCATTGAGATCACACTGACGCAGCAGCTCAGCGACCGCAGCGGAAAAACAAATACCCAGAGCAGTGTCGAGTTGACCGATTTCGTCGAGTGATACGTGCGTCGGGTGTTCTACCAGTCGCAGCAGGCGTCCGTGCAGCTCGCGTGGCAACGGATAAGTGATTCCGCGCTCGAGGACAAAGTCGCTGCTGGCGAGCAACAGACCCGCATCCACTCCGTCCATGCTGGTGCCCGACATCAGGCCGATGTAGCGAGGGGTGGGCCGGTTCACTTACTGGTGTGCCGGCTGGCTGGTTGCGACGCGCAGCGTTCGCTCGACGAGTTCCAACTGTTGCAATAATGGCGCTGCTGCTTTCACGTAGAGATTACGGTACTTCTTGGCGATAGGCTGTGCCTTCGGAAGTCTTACCGTGCGTGGGTTGCGATGTACGCCGCCAACTCGATATTCGTAATGCAAATGCGCAGCCGTGACCGTGCCAGTCGCGCCGCTGTAACCTATGAGCTGCCCTTGTTTGACCCGTTTGCCGGATCGCGCCCGACTGTGAAATTTCGAAAGATGAGCGTACAGCGTCGTTATGTTGCCGCCGTGCTGCAGGATTATCGTGTTGCCATAACCGCCTTTGCGGCCACGGAAGATAACCTTGCCATCGCCGGCGGCCTTGATCGCCGTGCCGGTTGGGGCGCTGTAATCGACGCCTTTGTGTGGCAGCACTTTGTTGTGCACCGGATGCTTGCGTCGCGGATTGAAACTCGATGTAACACGTGGATTGATTGCGATAGGTGCGCGCAAGAAGGCCTTCTTTACGTTTAGACCGTCCGGTGTGAAATAACCAACTTCCTTTTCCGGGTTTTCGAATCGAATCGCACGAAATGTCTTGCCACTGTTGATGAACTCGGCAGCCAGAATATCGCCGTCACGGAGCTTCTCGCCATCCTGCCAGATTTCCTCGTAGATCATCGTAAATCTGTCACCAGTTCGGATATCGAGCACAAAATCGACATCCCAGGCAAAGATACCGGCAAGGTTCATTATCAAGGTGTCTGAAATCCCGGCTTCCTGTGCCGCAAGGTACAACGACGAATCAATAACCCCATGCGCGTGGGCAGTACGAACCTCCACCGGGTTGGTTGTGACCTTCAGGTCGAAGCCATCACCGTTGCGGGTAACCTCCATTGTGCGCTCTTCGTCGAGTACGCGTTGCAGGTGAACGATATCGCCGTCGTCATGAACGACTGACAGGCGATCGCCGGGGCGCAGCAGCTGCAAATGGGTACGCGCCTGGTCGAGCTGCAGGATTTGCGCGAGATGCGAGCGGTTGAGTTTGCTGGCGGCAAACAGCTGGTGCAGCGTGTCGCCGCTGGCAATCTCGAAATCAATTCGCTTTGATACTGGTTCGGAGACTATCGCCGGTGCTGCTTCGGCCGGTACCGCGATCGGTACTGGCAGGGCCAGATCCCTGCTGACAATGGTACCGGCGATCTTTGGTGCCTCGGTCGTTATGGTGCTACCGGCATCGTGGAACAGCGTCAGAAACAAAGTTACCGCCGCGGCCGACGCCAGGGCAGCGATGACCAGCCATTTGACGGGGTGAGGGCGTCGGCGGGCCGGCCCGGTCGCTTCGGGCATACCCTTATAATCATGTCTGATCCGACTTGGGGCCCTGGTCACGCACACTTCCCGAAGGTTTTGAGCGTGTTACATTACCGCCAGCTACGTTGACGGTCAACGTTAGCGCTTGATTTGTCGAAAGAAACACATGGCAGAAAAGCCCGAAAAACAACTGCAGCTTATCCGGCGTGGTGCCGACGAGATTCTGGTCGAGAGCGAGTTGCGCGACAGGCTCGCGGCCGGTCGCCCGCTGCGGATCAAAGCCGGTTTCGATCCGACCGCACCTGATCTGCATCTCGGTCATACCGTGCTGATTAACAAGCTGGCCCAGTTTCAACAACTTGGTCACGAAGTAATATTCCTGATCGGCGATTTCACCGGGATGATCGGCGATCCTTCTGGAAAAAGTGCAACACGGCCGCCGTTGACGCGCGAGCAGGTGATCGAAAACGCGCATACTTATGAAAAGCAGATTTTCAAGATACTTGATCCCGATCGGACGCTGATCGAATTTAACTCGAGCTGGATGGCAGAAATGCGGGCGGCGGGTTTGATAGAACTGGCCGCCAAACACACGGTGGCGCGCATGCTGGAACGCGATGATTTTGCCAAACGTTATAAGTCTGGCCAGGCGATTGCGGTCCACGAGTTTCTTTACCCGTTGGTGCAAGGATACGATTCGGTGGCCCTGCAGGCGGACGTGGAACTGGGTGGAACCGATCAGAAATTCAACCTGCTGGTCGGTCGTCAGCTGCAGCAGGCGTACGGCCAGCCGCCGCAGATAGTCCTGACGATGCCATTGCTCGAGGGGCTCGATGGCACCCAAAAAATGTCCAAGTCGCTCGGTAACTACATCGGAATCGATGAGCCGCCTGGCGAGATGTTTGGCAAGCTGATGTCTGTCTCGGATGAACTGATGTGGCGCTATTTCGAGCTGCTGAGTTTTCAATCGGAGGAGACAATCGCCGGCTATCGCAAAGACGTCGATTCCGGCGTCAATCCGCGCGACATCAAGTTTTCCCTGGCGCGCGAAATTGTCAGTCGTTTCCATGGCGAGGGTGCAGGCGAACGTGCACAGCAGGCATTCATCGATCGCTTCCAGCGAAACCAGATCCCTGATGACATGCCGGAATCCACCATC
>JAOTXR010000165.1 GCA_029862285.1 Gammaproteobacteria bacterium | reverse complement strand
TCCAGGAGCTGGCAGCCGAATTACAGGCCCCGGTGGCCAGTATCGCCTCACTGGGCGATCTGATCGCCCTGCTGGCTGAGGACGAGGCTCTGCGCCGCTTTTTACCGGCCATGGAGCAATATCGCCGGCATTATGGTGTGTAAAACCTTGTGGACTGGCGCGTCGGCTGAGAACCCCATCACGCAGGTCGGTCCGGGATTATGCTATTAATATTCAACATATGAAGACTCCAATCGCAACTTTGCTTTGCCTGCTCATCCTAAGCCTGCCTGCGCTTGCCGAAGACCTTTACAAATGGATCGACGAGAACGGTATTGTTCATTACGGCGACGCAATTCCTGCCGAAGCCAGCCGCAGCGAACGCCATGTGCTGAATAAACACGGTGTGACCGTCAAAGTGCTGGACCGTCAAAAAACGATCGACGAGCTCAATGCGATGGCAGCAGCAGCAGCCGAACTCGAGCAGGTGCAGAATCGCAAGAAGTTACAGGCGGAACGCGACCGGGTCCTGCTGGACACATATCTGGCGGCCAACGAAATAGAAATGTTGCGCGACCGGCGTATTCTTGCCATCGAGGCACGCATCGGCGTGACACGTCACTATCTGGAGAACCTCCGCGAACAGTGGGCCGAACTCGAGGCGTCAGCTTTGAAATACAACTTTCCCTACGACCCCGATTCCGACCTCGAACCGCTGCCGGAAAAACTGGCGGAGCACATTGTATTCACCGAGAACGCCATGGCTGAGCACATGAAATCGCTGAGCGATCTGCGCGGCCAGCAGGCCAGTCTGCGTACTCAGTTCGACAGCGACCTGGAACGATTCAAGCTGCTAAAAGAACGAGCAGGCCTCGCCTCAACGTCGCCCTGAGTGGCCGAAGCCACCTGCACCCCGCTCGCTGGCTTCAAACTCATCGACCACTTCCAGCCTGGCCTGTACCACAGGCACAAACACCATTTGCGCAATACGTTCGCCTGGCTCGATAGTGAATTTGCCGCTACCCCGGTTCCAGCAGGATACGTAGATCTGCCCCTGATAGTCTGAGTCGATAAGGCCAACCAGATTACCCAGCACAATACCGTGCTTGTGACCCAGCCCGGAGCGCGGCAGCAGCATCGCTGCCAGGCCATTGTCACCGATATGTATGGCGATGCCGGTTGGTATCAGCTCGGTGTCGCCTGACCGCAGCTCTAACGCGGTATCGATACAGGCGCGCAGATCGATACCCGCCGAACCGTCGGTGGCATGTGCGGGCAACTCGTAGTCGCGGCCGATACGTGGATCGAGAATGCGTACCTGAATCTCACGCACTGCGGTTATCCCGGTGAATCTCGGCCTGTTCCAGGCGATCCGCGATCAATGCGATGAGATCGCGTGCCAGGCTCAGTTTGCTGGCGGTCGGCAATTCCTGGCTGCCATCGCGCCAGAACACGCTGAGCCGATTTTCATCAGCACCAAAGCCAATGGCTTTGCCGTTTTCTTCACCGACTTTGTTAGCCGCGATCATGTCCAGTTTTTTGCGCTCCAGTTTCTCGCGCGCGTAACGATTTACATCGCGGGTCTCGGCAGCAAACCCTACCGTGTAAGGCGCGCGACCCAGAGCGGCAACGCTGGCCAATATATCGGGTGTTTGCTCCAGCGTGAGACTGACACTCTCGCCGGTCTTTTTGAGTTTGTGTGCCGCCGTTGCCGCCGGCCGGTGATCGGCAACGGCCGCGGTGCCGACAAAAACATCGACATCATCGATTGCTGCCAGCACGGCGCTGTGCATTTGCGCAGCGCTCTCAACATCGATGCGTTCGACGCCATGCGGCGTCGGCAGGCTTACAGGACCGCTAACCAGGGTTACCCGGGCACCGGCTGCGCGTGCCGCGCGTGCAACGGCAAAACCCATCTTGCCGCTACTGTGATTGCTGATAAAACGCACCGGGTCGATACGTTCTCGCGTTGGGCCGGCGGTGATCATTACGTGCCGGCCAACGAGTCTGTTGCTCGCCAGACCACCATTGGCAATGAGCGTGGCAACAATCTCCTCCGGTTCACTCATGCGTCCGACACCGACTTCGCCACACGCCTGATCGCCAGTGGCCGGGCCGATCAGCTGAATCCCGCGTTGTTCCAGCAACCACGCGTTCTCTGTCGTCGCAGCGTTCGTCCACATAAGCCGGTTCATCGACGGCGCCAGCCATACCGGCGCGTCGGTCGCAAGGCAAAGCGTACTTAGTAAATCGCCAGCCATACCGGCCGCCAGGCGTGCCATGAAATCCGCGGTTGCCGGTGCGACGACGATCATGTCGGCCCAGCGGGCAAGCTCGATATGACCCATTGCCGCTTCGGCCGCCGCATCCCACAGATCGTCGCGTACGGTTTCGCCGGAAACGGCCTGGAACGACTGCGGCGTAACAAAGTGCTTTGCGCCGCGTGTCATAACCACACGCACCAGCGCGCCGCGCTCACGCAGCCGGCGGACCAGCTCGATGCCCTTGTAGGCAGCGATACCCCCGGTTACCCCGAGGAGGATTTTTCGGTTTTCAAGTTCCGAATCGGCCATGGATTGCTCCGGCGAAGAATATCCGCATAGTTTACGGCCTTGTGCGCAGTTGTTCCTCCCGGCAACCCGTGGGACAGTGTATTGGGTCTTTTACCAGGGACGGTGGCATGACCATTACAGACTGGCCGCGCAGCGAGCGGCCCCGCGAACGGCTTCTCGAACTGGGTTCAGGGGCGCTGTCCGATGCCGAACTACTCGCAGTCTTGCTGGGCACCGGGGTTGCCGGTGGTACTGCTCTGGACCTGGCCCGCGAGCTGCTCAAGCGATTCCGCACGCTGCGTGCCCTGCTGGGCGCCACACAGCAACAGGCCTGCGAGACCCGTGGCCTGGGTCCTGCCCGCTGGAGCCAGATGCAGGCGGCAGTAGAGATCGTACGGCGTAATCTGCGCGAGGCACTGGACCGGCCGGATGTACTCACCAGCCCGTCTGTCACCCGCGAATTTTTGCAGGCGCGACTGCGGGACCTTCCACACGAACTGTTCTGTTGCCTGCTGCTGGACAACCGTAATCGTGTAATCAGTTTTGAGGAGCTTTTTCGCGGGACCATCGATGGTGCCAGTGTGCATCCGCGGGAAGTGGTAAAGCTGGCACTGGAACACAACGCGGCCGCCATTATTCTGGCTCACAATCATCCCAGCGGTGTCGCCGAACCCAGCCAGGCGGATGAGATGATTACCTGCCGGCTACGCGATGCGCTCGGGCTCGTCGATATCCGCGTACTGGATCACTTCGTGATCGGCGAAGGTGACTGCGTGTCTTTCGCCGAGCGCGGATTGATCTAGACGACGGATAAGAAAAGCCCGGACTGTGCCGGGCTTTTATTGGTTTGGAGACGAGTCTCGTATCGGCAGACTTCGCCTGAAAGCTGTCGATTATTTGCGCCGGCGCACGCCGGCAATTCCCGCCAGCGCTGAAAACATCAGCCATAAAGCCGGTGGAACCGGTATCGCGGCAGTATCCGACACACCTGCGTCCGTATTCGCGAAGTCATTGGCGAAACTGCCACCGAATCCGGCATCAGAAAGGATAATGCCACCCCTTGGACCATACAGCGATGCCAGATCGCCACCGGTTACGTCGAACAGAAACTCGAGCGGGTCGCCGCCTCCCTCCATGAATCCAAAATCAGTCAAGACACCGGTCAGCAATGTGCCGGAAACATGACCGAGCGATGCGATCGTGGCGTCAATCGAGATTGTCCCCCCGGTCATATTGCCATCGCCATCGACTGTTGCCTCCAGGATGAAAAGACCACCCGCATCTATAAACGTGGCTACGCCGTCGTACAACTGAATTGCAGAACCGGTCGCGCTCAGTGTATCGGTCATTGCATTATAGGAAACGGTAATGAAGCCCGAAGCGATGTCTGGCGCATCGGCCAGAGTCAGACCCAACGGGGCCGCGTGGGAACTCCAGGACAGCGACAGCAGCGCTGTCGCCAAAGCGACCTTAACGGTCGCAAAATATTTCGAACGGACCATTTGCTGGCCTCCTATTATATTTGGAACGGCTAACCCGGTTTCCCTGGCCGCCAGAATCTATGTTGTTTGGCGAATTCTATGACCTCGGCGATCTCCCGGCAAGGAAAAAATAGCTTGGAAATCAGACATAAGCCGTACCTGGGCATAGTCCTGGAAACCGGGTCTCGAGAAAACGTGCGATAACTGTCACGTAACCCGCTAATACCTTGCGGGTGACGCCGAGGGCTGGTATAAAGTCCCGCTCCTTGCCGGGCAACCCGCGCAATCGGAAAACTTCAGAGGATTCAGTGATGTCCAGAATCTGCCAAGTGACGGGCAAGCAGCCGACCAGCGGCAACAACGTCTCGCACGCAAAAAACCGGACCCGGCGGCGATTTCTGCCAAATCTGCACACCCATCGTATCTGGGTGGAAAGCGAGAATCGTTATGTAAGATTACGGATCTCGACCAAGGGACTCAGGCTGATCGACAAGCACGGTATCGACAAGATTCTGGCTGACCTGCGCGCTCGCGGCCAGAAGGTCTAGGAGACAGCAATGGCCAGTAATCGCGAAAAAATTCGACTGACCTCATCGGCAGGCACCGGTCACTTCTATACCACCACCAAGAATAAACGCTTGCATCCGGAAAAAATGGAAGTGATGAAGTACGACCCGCGTGTACGCAAACACGTCAAGTACAAAGAAGCCAAGATCAAATAACTCGTGACATTTATTTTTCGTCCCGAAAAATAAATGTCATTCCTTACACTCTTCTATTCCTGAACCTCGGGGCGGCACCCTTTGTCGTTGCGCTCGGGCTGGTATGCCAGGGATACCGCTCCTGCGAAAGATGGCGGAACCGGATGGAATACCCTCGAGGCGTGAGAGAGAAGACGGTCGGTTTGTCTGCGCTGACTTTCTTCGGAGGCGCAGACAAACCGGCTTCTATGCTCGACGCCAGCACAAGAATACCGGGTTTCTCCAGGGCGGCGTGCTTTACGCCATCTGGTAGTTGCTGATCCGCCCCGAAAACTCCTCGAGTGCCCGAATGCCGCTGGCCTCGGCCTGTGCGGCCCAGTCACGCAATTGCGCCAGCAACTTCTCATTGCTGATATTACGACCGCTCCACAAGCCTCGTAGACGTTCGCGGAACTCATGCACCGTGCGTAACGCCTGATTTCGCTCGAGCAACTCGCTGAGTCGATCGCGGGCGGCATCGTCCAGCAGTTTTGGCTGCCGTACCATCAGGCGACGGGCGCCGCGCCCCATTCTCTTGGGCAAGTCGGCAATTTCCAGACGCAGGGTGGGTACGGTGACACTTCGGGTGTAATCACGCAGCACGTGCATGCGATTGACCAGCACCGCTTTCAGGGTGTCGATATCGATGTGCACATGCGACGGTTCTATAACCGGCATGGGTGCGACTTTACGCACTTTGGCCAGGCCAAAAGCACGCAGCACGCTGATATAAAGCCAACCTATATCGAACTCCCAACTGCGAATCGAGAATTTCGACGACGTCGGAAAGGCATGGTGATTGTTGTGCAACTCTTCACCACCAAGAAATACACCCCAGGGAACAATATTTGTTGCCGCATCGTCACACTCGAAAGTACGATACCCGGTGTGGTGGCCCACACCATTGATGATACCGGCCGCCAGAAACGGAATTGTTGCCATCTGAATC
>JAOTXR010000164.1 GCA_029862285.1 Gammaproteobacteria bacterium | reverse complement strand
GCCAGCCGGCCTGCATGGAAGCCTGCCCCACCGGCGCCAGGGTATTTGGCAACCTGCTCGACTCTGAAAGCGAAATTCGCTATATCCTCGAAAACAAAACCGTGTTTCGCCTGAAAGAGGAACTCGGTACCGAGCCCAAGTTCTGGTATTACACCGACTGACTTTATTGTGCTGACGATGATCCGATTTTTTATTGCTGGCGCCCGTGAAGCCTTGCGCGGCGATACCGCGTATCGAGTCTGGATCATTGGTTTGTTGGTTGTTGCCGGTTACGGAGTGGTGCAATACGTCAACCAGCTGGTACATGGATTGGTCGTGACCGGCATGAGCGACCAGGTTTCCTGGGGATTTTACATCGCCAATTTCGCTTTCCTGGTCGGGATCGCCGCGGCCGCCGTATTGCTCGTGATACCCGCCTATGCGTTTCATCGCGATGACGTCAAACAGGTTGTGTTGCTGGGCGAGGGCATGGCAGTTGCCGCTGTCACGATGGCCATATTGTTTGTAGTCGTCGATCTAGGGCGTCCCGACAGACTGTGGCACATGATCCCGATTATCGGCCGGTTTAACTTTCCAACTTCACTGCTGGCCTGGGATGTCGTCGTGTTGAGCATCTACCTGGTGCTCAATCTGTGTATCCCTTTTTATATACTTTTCAGCCGGTATCGCGGCAGTCAGCCAAACCGGAGTTTGTATTTTCCGTTCGTCGTGTTGGCGATGTTCTGGGCCATCTCGATCCATACTGTGACGGCGTTTTTGTTCTCTGCAAACAGCGGCCGGCCATTCTGGCATACGTCGCTGCTCGCGCCACGGTTCATCGCCTCCGCGTTCGCCTCCGGTCCGGCACTGATCATTATTACTCTGCAGGTTTTGCGAAAGGTCACCGACTATCCGATAAAACAGAGTGTAATCGACATGCTTGCCGTGATCATGATGATCTCGATGCAGATTAGCGTGTTCTTTGTCATCGCCGAGTTGTTCACGGATTTCTATAACGAAGGCACGCATGCGGCGTCCATACACTATCTGTTTTTTGGCATGCAAGGCTTCGATTCCCTGACCTTATGGATCTGGTCCGCCCTGGTAATGAATGTTCTTGCGATGATTATCCTGACTGTGAATCCATGGCGAAAGAACATGCGATTGCTCAATATTGCCGCGGTGCTCGCATTTATCGGTATCTGGATCGAGAAAGGCATGGGGCTGGTCGTGCCAGGCTATATTCCCACTCCACTCGGTGAGATTTTTGAATATTTTCCGACGCACACGGAGTTCGCGATTGCGCTCGCGATCTGGGCGATCGGTCTGCTGATGTTTACACTTATGGCGAAGGTGGCGATTGCCATTGAGACCGGCAGGATCAAAAAACCAGCGCCATCACACGATCTCGCAGTTAATCCCGCTGGTTAGCCGGCTCTTTTTTATTTCGTTCGTCCCAGATCTTCTGAAAGATGAGCTTTAGTTCGCTCAGTATTTCGGTGGAACTTTCGTCCATCTTGGCCAGATTGAAACTGTGGACACGGGTAACAGCATCTTCGTATTTTTTTCGAATTGCGTCGACCTCGCATTTCGATCCGCCCGGCCAGCCCAGCGATTCATAATGCACGGTAGTCCAGCCCAGATAGCCTTTGGCGATATTGAGGCGCTGCAGGTATTCCTTAACCTGATTGGTGATCAGCGGGATATTTTCCGCATCGTCTTCTTTGTGGCAGGTGGCACAGGCGTCAACGAGGATATCGCGGTAATAGGGTCTGCGGTTCATTGCACGGTGACAGGTTGTGCACGTTGGTGCGACGGTGTCAGAAAGCAGTGCCGCGTAATGCTTGCTGGTCTTGAATTGGGCGGCTTTTTCGGCATGACAGGCACCGCAGGTTTCGGGCTGATTACGGTAAAAAAGCATGTGATCAGTATCGCGCAGGTCGAGCACGCCGGTATGGGCGACTTCGATGTCGCTGCTGCCGGAATCACCACCGTGACAATTACTGCAGGCCAGTCCGCTGGCAGCATGGGGGGAGTCGAGCCAGTCCTGGTAGTAGACATAGAGTTTGCGATTCTGAACGTAGAAATGCGGATCCTTGTGGCAGGCCTCGCATTGATCCTGCGATGGTGCTGCGGCTACCGGGTTACCCAAGTTGACCAGAATCAGTATCAGGAGAGCAGCAATATTTCGCGACATTTCGGTAATCCGCTATAGAAGTTTCCATTGTAGACTAACCAACCTGCGATACAATATCAGTGGGAAATATCTGTTTTTGGGCCTCGGTTTGAGTCCGGCTATTGAGTACTGGAATTATGAATAAACGAATGTTGGGAATTTCCATCTTTTCGATGGCGGTGGCGGTGGTTTCTTTCGCCCTGGTGGATGAGGCCCGGAGCGAGCCGCCCGGTGCAGCGAAGATGTGCCAGGGCTGTCATGGCCAGGATGGAGTGAGCTCAAAAGACACCGTACCGAGTATTGCCGGAATATCTGCTTTTGTGCACGCCGATTATCTTTATGCATACCGGGATGGGGCGCGCACGTGTACCGATCCCAAGACCAAGGCGATGTGTACGATGACGGCCAAGCTTACTGACGAGCAGATCGAGGAGTTGGCCGAGTATTTTGCCGGCATGTTGTACCGGCCGGCCGAACAGGACTTCGATGCAGACAAGGCCGCGATGGGTGCTGCCATCCATGATGAGAAATGCGGAAAGTGTCACACTGACGGCGGCAGCAATCCTGACGACGATGCCAGCATCCTGGCAGGTCAGTGGTTACCATATATGAAGCTGAGTCTGTCGCAGTTTGCCAGCGACGAACGCGAACAGCCTGGAGCCATGCAGCGCAAGATTGTCGGGTTGAGCGAGGCCGATGTCGAGGCGCTGGCGCACTACTACGCCAGTCAGCAGTAACCGGATCCCGTCTCACGATGACCTCGCAGCCAGTCGCGGCGAATAGCTGGATAACGGACTTGTTTGCCAGTATCGACCGTAGAGATGCTGAGGGCTTCTCTGGTTTCCTGACCGAAGACGCACGATTCAGTTTTGGCAATCAGCCGCCGGTCGAGGGTAGGGCGGCCGTCCGCGATGCGGTGGGTGCATTTTTTGACTCGATTGCCGGACTCGAACATCGTGTCGAGCGCGTCTGGGAATATGGCGAGTCAGTGGTGTGTCACGGTGAAGTCAGCTACCAACGACTCGACGGTGGCCGCGTCACGCTGCCTTTTGCCGATATTTTCTACATGCAGGATAATCTGATCAGCGATTATCGCATCTATATGGACGTCACGCCCTTGTTCGCCGATGCGGGCTAGTCGGCGCAAAAGACAATATGAATGAACCTTCAGTAGCTGCGCTGAGCGGCTCTACACCCGGTGCCGTGTTGCGGCGTTATTTCCTGGCAACCCGGCCGAAGTTTTATCCAGCGTCGGTACTGCCGGTAATCACCGGCACCGCTTGGGGTGCTGTCATAGCCGGACAGATCGACGTAACTGCGGCGGTGATTGCACTGTTGGCAACCGTAGCCGTGCATGCAGCAAGCAATGTCTTTAACGATGTTGGCGACGATCTCAATGGCACCGATCGCAACAACGAAAGACGCATACATCCGTTTACCGGTGGCTCCCGGTTTATTCAGAATGGCGTGTTAACGCTGGAACAGATGAAACGCTGGGCATTGATGCTTTTCGGTATCGGGATAATCCTGGGGATGCTCCTGACATTGCTAAAGGGTATCGGTGTGCTGTATCTGGGTCTCGCCGGGATCGCGCTTGGTATGTTCTATTCTCTGCCGGCGGTGCAATTGAGTGGACGTGGTGTCGGCGAGATTGCCATTGCGGTAGCGTTCGGCGTGTTGCCGGTATGCGGTGCTGCCTGGCTCCAGTCCGGCATATTCGACACGGCGATTTTTCTTGTTTCGATCCCGATCAGTTGCTGGGTCGCCGGGATCCTGCTTATCAACGAAGTCCCTGATCGTGTTGCCGATGAGCAGGCCGGCAAGAGAACCTGGCCGGTGCGTTTCGGTTTGAATACGACACGTTGGCTTTATGTGTCGTTGCACGTCATAGCTACCGCCGCCGCGGTAATTCTGGTGTTGCAGCAAGTCTTCCCCTGGTGGACGCTGTTATTGCCGCTGGCTCTGTTCGCGGGTGGCTGGCGGGCGGGCAGCAGCATAGGCGCCGGCGACGATCCGGCGCTGGAAAACGGTATCAAAATGACCGTAGCGATCCATACCGTGGGCGCTCTGTGGTTGACTGCGGTGATCCTGGTCACAAAGCTCTAGGCGTCATAGTATCGGCCCGGTCCGGTCTCCGGCCTGAATTTCGCGTCGCGTTTTATGCTTTGTAAACAGAGTGTTGCGCACTAACGCCCATTATTCCGTCTGTCGTTGCATCCAAATCGTGCCTGGCCGGCATCTGTAGGGTGAAGGCGCACTGATTGAGTGCACCGATTACGGAGCAAATTCTCATGAATGAAGAAGTCTGGATACCCATAGTCCTGTTTGCGGCTACGGCACTCGTGTTATGGGCATTTTTCTATTACCGCTATCGCTCGCGTAGCGATTTGCAGGCGACGGTGCGTCAGGCCATCGAAAAGGGGCATGAATTATCGCCGGAACTCCTGGCCCGTCTCGGCGAGCCCAATGACCCGAAGACCGCTGATCTGCGTCGCGGCATTGTCGCGGTGGCCGTGGGTATGGGTTTTGCGGTATTTGGTGTTGTCCTTGGCGAGCAGGATGCCATCAGGCCCCTGATTGCCGTTGGGACCTTTCCATTCCTGGTGGGAGTCGCATACTTGGGGTTGTGGCTCTTTACCAAACGCGCCGACTAACGTGGAACATAGTTCAGGTGATCCATGCAACCGGGTGACGAAGAACTCGTTGCGCGCGCCATTGCCACCCGTGATGCTCAAGCCTACGGGGAGCTGGTGCGACGATATCAGTCCCGGGTGCGCGGCTGGTTACGTCAGCTCGCTCGCAACGACGCGGTCGCCGACGACCTCGCACAAGAAACGTTCCTGCGTGCGTGGAACAAACTTGGTAGTTATTCGGGCAAAGGGAAATTCTCGGCCTGGCTTATGAAGATTGCGTACACACAATTTCTTCAGGCAGCGCGTCGCTCCAAACGTGAGCGGCAATCAAGCGAACGTTACTCGGCAGAATTGGCAATCAATGCCGCCACAACCTTGGATGGCTTCGATGGCGAGTTCACCGACGCATCGCGGTTCTTATCGATACTGTCAGACGATGAACGGCAAGCGATTGTCCTGGTGCATGGCTATGGCTTTTCCCACGGTGACGCCAGCAACGTGACGGGCATGCCGATAGGCACCGTAAAATCGCATGTACGACGGGGTACGGAAAAGATTCGCCAGCGTTTCGAACTGACGAAGGCTGGGGCATAAGGCCTGGTAGTGATGGATAACGATAAATTGAATGTGGATAAACTAATAGGCGATACGCTGCCAATGATCAACGACGATGGTTTCAGCGACAGGGTACTGGGTAGACTAAAGCAGCAGATCTGGACCAGGCGGCTGGTTTTGACCGGGGCCACGATTGCCGGTCTTGCGTTAGCGCTACCGTTTTTCGGCGACCTTATTTTTGGTGTCAGCGATCAGTTGATGGCATTGGCCAATCACTGGGACGAGGTGGCAAAGCCGGGTGAATACACGGCGCTGCTGAATACGGTTCCGGCCCGCGATGCCTTGCTGCAAGTGAGCGGT
>JAOTXR010000162.1 GCA_029862285.1 Gammaproteobacteria bacterium | reverse complement strand
ATCTCGTCGTCGGCAGAGTATTTAGCTTAAACCAAGCAGAAACTGTCATGGGAACTTGTGTAAAAATGGCGTGGTGGGGTATGGATACCAAATCATTGGATCCATCAAAATCAAGCGCACCATCGATTTGACCTGCGACCCACGCCGGGCCATTGGTCAACGTGCCGTCGTGTCCGCCAACCGAGTCGACCGCCGTGGTTCCACTGGTCTCGTCCAGTTTCCAGTGCGCGATAGGGCCGCTACCAGCTTCAGCGCCCCACTCAATAGCGCGCTTCATAATCTCCAGCGCATCGTTGGTCAGCAGGTTGACGTTGAAATTGTAGGCACCCCACGGCAGCTTGACGCGGCGCGCGGGCGCCGGCGTGCTGTCATTGCGCAGCTCACCCGCATCGAGATACGCAAGGGCGGGATCGGTGCCGCTCAATTCGCCGAGGACATGCAGGTCATCTGCCAGGGTGCCCGTAAGCACCCACATGGACTGGACCGCCGTGGATAGTTGCACATTACCGATTGACAGAGTCTCGGTGATGTAATGCGTGTTGTCGGTGATGTTGATCGAATCGGTGTCGACGAACGGAAGTAACGAGAAACTGCCCAGCATTAGCGTGCGTCTGGCTTCCTCGGTCATCACGCCCTTCGTGAGGTTGTCTGCTTTTGTGTCCAGTTCATTCATTGGAGTCGTACCGAGTTCTGGTACATAAACGACATCCACACTGGCGGCTGCAGTATCGAATGCCGCTTGATCCTCGCTCGTTGCAATCAGCGTTACGCTGTGACCCCAGCCTTCCATCAGCAATTTCTTATCCGTTTGCTCGGATGTAAGGTTTGCAGGATCGCCAACCACGAGCAGGATGTTCTTGCCACCACTGGGTACATTTGCACCCCATTCAATCGCACGTTTCAGGATCGTAAGCCCGTCTGCGTTCAGATCCTTCGGTGCGAGTGAGGGGCTCCCACCCCAAGGCAGCTGTACTCGCCGCCCAGCGGCGGAACCACCGCCGAACATTGTTGCGCCGGCGTCCAGCGTCACAATACCGTAGCCTGACGAGGAGCTCGCAAGCTGTCCGAGATCGGGGGAGAGCGTTCCGGTCACGTAAGCCAAAGATTCGGATTCGGAGAAGATTGTCAGCAACCCGGTCGCAAACGGCGAGGTGATGTAGTGCGTGTTGTCGTTAATCTCAACTACTGTTCCGCTGTCCCAGCCGATGCTGGACGACAATCCGAATTCGTCGGAAAGATTGTCCTCTGACGTAATCACGCCGATCGTGGCGTCAACGAGCTTGGTGCTGAGGCGACTTGCGGTGATGTCATTCGTCGCATAGGCGGCGTCATTATTGGCTGCCGCGGTATTGAAGTCGGCCTGACTGGCATCGTCGTCGATAATCTCAACAACGTATCCCCAGCCTTCGATCAACTTCCTGTGCGCCAATTCCTCAGTTGTTAGACTGGCGTCGTTCCCTACAACGAATAAAAGTCTTTTGGGGCTGCCAGTATCTGGCGGCATGACCGCCCAGGCGAGTGACCGCTGCACCAGCAATCGTCCGTTGCCATTGAGATAGTTCCAGTTGAAGCTTTCTTCTCTCCCCAGCGGCAGCACCACGCGACGTCCGGCAATGGGGTTGCCGGACAGGTCGATCGCGCCGGTGTCCATTACAACCAGACTGCCGATGCCTGCCACATCGGCCAGCGTTTGCACGCCAGCGGCGACAGTCGCCGGCATTGTGAGTAATTCCATGTCGGCGCTGTAGATAGACAGAGGCCCAGCAGCAAACGGCCGCGTGATGTCGTGATTGGTGTCGGCCACGTTCACGGCGTTTCCAACCGGCGAGCCCTTGCCGTCTGCGATTTCCAGCTCCAGGTTATGGTTGCCCTTTTGATTCACGATGCCCTTGTCGAGATTCGTGAGTTTCAGACCAATGGTGCTGCTGGACACGCTGTCGGCAATGTAGACCAGGTCACTGACGGCTGTTTCGGAATCGAGACCGGTCTGACCTGCGTTATCGTCAAGGAATGTGACCGTGTATCCCCAGGATTCCATCATCGACCTGGCGGCCAGGTCGTCGGGCGATGGATTGACTTCGTCGCCCACGATCATCAGGACTTTGCCAGACCCCAGCGGCGCCATGCACGCGTTGCCGCATTCGCAGGCGTAGATAATCGTCAGCTTCGGTCGAAGCGTGGCATCGACCTCCTCCCTGGAGTAGAACTCGGCTTCTTGCAGCACCCCGTCAGACTTGATCATCAGGCCATTGTTGGCTTCACCAGCCAGCCAGTCCTCGACCAGAGGACCGATCTCCCAGTTGATCCAGGTATCTGTCGACGTGACCTTTGCGTCAGCGACTGCGGTTGCGTCGAAGTCGCCACCCGCTGTGGTCCAGCTGCTCGTGCCATCGTAGGTATCCCAGTCGGCCCCATCCGACGTACCCGTGCCGCTCTTGGTGCCTTCGACCCAACTCCGGGTTACACGATGTACTGTGGCATTACCCGGCACCACGATATTCCGCAGTCGCAGCTCGAGCTTCGCCGAGAGCACTTTAGCCCTCGCAGGGACGCCACCGAGGCCGAACCTGAACAATGGCCGCTGATACCAGGAGGGGTCCTCGTTCACCTGGACGAAGTCTTGCCCGCCGTAGTTGCGGGGGTAGAAAGAGTCCAGCATGGCATCGCCACCCGGATCGGTGCCGAGCTGCAAGGTCACTGCTGCCGGCGGTTGGTAGGCGGCAGCGACAGGCCGATGCAAAGTGCGTGTCACACCACCGGCGAGCGTGCCGGTCGCCTGGATAGTCACAGGTGATGCCGGTCCACTGCCGACAACGACTTCGAGCCGCGGTGGATCATTGCCGTCTTCTCGTGCCGTGTATTCCGTGTGAATACCTTCGGCCTGAGTATCAAACAGAATGCCGAAATTCGGCTGGCCGTTGACCCAGGCTTGTACCTGGCCCGTGAGGTTGATCGCGACCCACACGTCACCGACGTCCTGAGCCGGGACCATACCGAGCCGCTCATTTCGATATGCGCCGGCGAACGTGTCCCAGGTGACCGCCGTCTCTGTCCAGTCGGACGTGATTTCGTGAATCGTGATCGCGCCTTCGGGATGGTTCTTGAGATCCTTCAGATGAAACCAGGCGGTGGCCGAAGTGATCTGCGCGTTCGCCGGGAGTGACGATAAATCGAACCGTGTGAGTACCTGTTCGACTATTCCCAGCTGGAACTTGACATGGTTTGAGGTGCTCGTGCCATTGTTTCTGGTCACATCGTCGCTGCGGATCCACGCATCCTGGTCGGCGGTCAATATGTAGGTGCTTCCGGCAGCGGCGCCCGTTACGGTCGCTGTGTAGTTATCGGAACCGAGTGGTGCTGCCGATATCGTGATGTCGCCCATGCATGCATTTTTTTCAGCTCGCCACAGCGCATGCTGCATACCTGCTTCGGCGACGTATCGGGCACGTGCGGCTTCCAGCTCGCCGCTTGATGCGTTGGCGCTTATCGCGGAGTCGTAGTTGAGCAACATTGCCACAGATGCGATTAGAAACAGCGCCACCACGACGGTGATCAGCAGGTAACCGCGTTGAGACTTGGGATCAGGGACAGTCCCCTTTGCGGACAGTCCCCTCACAATGCACCGCCGACGCGGACGCGACTGCTCAGGCTGACGACACGCCCGGTTGGTCCGGTTAGCTCGAGCGTAAGATCGACGAGCTGCGCGCCGGAGCCACCGGGCACCGGCCGTTCGACGCGGAATCGCGTAACGCGCTCGGCAATAACGGATTCCAAAAAGTCGCGGCCGCTGACGAAGCCGTTCGCAGTTTCGTCCCACGGTACCGGGTGCCGTTCGATCAAAGAGTCGCCTTGCAGATAGAAGACAACCGCATCCAGCCAGTCTTCATCGACAACGCCGTCTTCGTCATCGTCGTTCGCGCTGCCTTCGTCAACCTGGCCATCATTGTCGTCGTCGACTCCGGCGAGCCCCGGCGCACCATCGGCATTCATGTCGGCGCCAGGATCCTCGTCGATAACACCATCGCCGTCATCGTCGATGCCATTGAGCGGGTCTTCGTTGTTGCCGTTGAGGCGCTCATCGTCGTCGTTGTCCGAGAAACTTTCGTCAACGAATCCGTCGCCGCCGTCGTCGATCAGGTGAATCCCGGGGTCAAAGTCGTAGGCAATATCGGCAGGGTAGTCCTCATCGAGACGGCCATCGCGATCGTTATCGGCGTCAGGAAAACCGTCGCCGTCGAGGTCCACTGTCGCGCTCAGGCATACTGCGAGAACGGCCGTCGCTTTGATGCTGCTGCCCTCCGGCGCAGAGGCCGGGATGGTCTCTTCGCGGACGTTTTCGCGCCAGTCTGTATCCGGCTTGTCAGGCATTGGCAGAATGAGCTGGGGCGTTTCACGCACTGCCCGGGCCATTCGCTGCATTGCGAAGCGGGCGTCTCTTTGGAGTTGATTTCGCTCTGTGACAAGCCTTTCGGTTCCAACCGCGTTGTTTACGAGGCCGCTTGTCGCAACAAGAATCAGACTGGCCAGGGCGAGAGCAATCAGCAACTCGATCAGGGTGAAGCCGGGCGATTCCCGGTCGTAGCGGTTCATCACTAGTACCCGCTGGCTCGGATCGTTTGCAGCGTATGCACGCTGCCTTCTATATCAACGCGAATCCACAGCAGGTCCGGATCAACACCTGTGAACGGGTTGCCGTCGGCATCGGCGTTGTCGCCGTCGTACAGGGACAGGTAGACGAGCATACGGCCCGGTGGCCCGGCAGCATCTGAGTAACTGCTCAGAACTGTCGGTGCGCCCGCTGCCATGGCCGCATCCACAAGTTCCGAAAAGGGCTCGGCGAGCAGCTCCTCAAGTCGCGATGTCACTCGATAGTGAGCAGCCGCGACGTCAGCGTGAATGCCCGTTCCCGTGACCCCGGTTCGCAGCGCCTGGATTGCAGGAACCAGGAGGACGCTCAGGAGCACAATGGTCACGAGTACCTCCACGAGCGTCAGGCCGGTTTGCGCTCGCCAACGGATCATTGGACCGTCACTCGGCCGGTAATCGCGGCCACACGCACGACGCGTTGTTGGCCTTTGAAACTCAGCTCGATATTGCTGTCACTTAGCAGGTAAGTGGTCGGGCCGGAGCCAACTATCCACTTGGGAGTGCCATAGGCGTCGAAGATCAGGCTTCTGCGTTCGCCGAGTCCGGTGTAGCTAAACACGTCCTGGCTATTGCTGATGGTGACACCGCGAGTGGTCGACTTGGTGTTGACATTGAAATCATAAGGTTGCTTGTCGATGGGGTGGATCAGTGTTCCGAGCGAGCTGATGGGGTCGGTTGTAACGTCGTATTTCTTGACCGTTACCTTTTGTGTGACCTGACTGACCGTGAGTCCGTGCACCTCGCCAGTGCGTAATGTTTCGCTGCGGGCGAAGCGGATCGCGCCGGCGACCTCTTCGGCAGCCAGGCGGAGTTTTTCGTCCGAATCTGCACCGGTATTGGGGACGACAATGGCAGCGATGATCCCCAGGACAGAGACCACGATAACGAGCTCGAGCAGAGTGTAGCCGCGCCGTTGCTGTGACCCCACAGCCTGAATCGGGGACATTCTGCTTTTCTTCGCTCCCATTTGCTCAAGACGCCAATCTGGGAAAAAGGGGACATTCTGCTTTTAGCGTTTTATTCGCTAAAAGCAGAATGTCCCCATTACGATTTACTCGTCGCCGA
>JAOTXR010000163.1 GCA_029862285.1 Gammaproteobacteria bacterium | reverse complement strand
GATGCCAAACGTGCGATAAACCGACAGCGGTAGTTCGAGCACGGACATTATTATCAGCGCACTGACGATTACTGCGACACCGGTTAATAGCGGCCCCAGGCCGGCGTTACGCCACAGTCCGTCCAGCAGTGCCAGACCACCTGCCAGCGTCCAGCCCAGGAGTAACGCAGTATCAATCAATTCCGACAGCATGCCTGTGCGCACACGTGTTACGGAGTAGTCGGCAGCTTTTTGATGATCTTCCAGAGAAATAGTCTCATCGAAAGGCTTTGGCACATGTCCGCGATGGCCTTTTACTGCAGCGATCTGCCGGGTTGCCAGCCAAAGTCGAAATGCCGTGCCAGCCAGCAGCAATACCAAAAATGTAGTCGTCAATGGGTGCATGTTGATTTCTGATCGTACCTGCGCGGGGCGTCAAAGCTTAGCGTCTGTTAGAATCGGTCGCAAGCTTAAGGAGCGCATATAGTCATGCCAAAACGGGCCGACAATCTGATCTGGATCGATCTTGAGATGACCGGACTCGATCCGCTGAATGACTATGTTATCGAGATTGCGACACTGGTCACCGATCGCTACCTTAACGTTTTGGCCGAGGGCCCGGTATTCGCGATTCACCAGCCCGATGAAGTTCTTCAGGGCATGGACAACTGGAACACACGACAGCACGGCAAGTCCGGTCTAGTCGATCGGGTCAGGGTCAGTGAGATCGATGAGCAGGAAGCTGAGAGAGGGACCATTGGTTTTTTGGCGGAGTTCATTGACGCCGGATTGTCGCCCATGTGCGGCAATTCGATTTGTCAGGATCGCCGTTTTCTTGCACGCTGGATGCCGGAGCTGGAGCGCTACTTTCACTACCGCAATCTCGACGTGAGCACCATTAAGGAGCTGGCGAGACGGTGGGCGCCTGATGTGGCTGCCGGCTTCAAGAAAGACAGTTCACATCTCGCGCTGGATGATATCCGCGACTCGGTTTGCGAGTTACAGTATTACCGCCAGCATTTGTTTGCGCCGCACGTCGTGCATGCCGAACCATCGCGATGACAACCGGATGGTCTGAAGCTTCGGACCGCAACAAGGAGCCCATCCTTGCCATTCTGCGGCAGCTGCTAGGGGACAAACCCCACACTGTCCTCGAGATTGGTAGCGGTACCGGGCAACATGCAGTCTATTTTACCGAACAAATGCCGCAACTGGACTGGCAGACCAGCGATCTGATCGAGCATCACGATGGCATAACGGCACGCATTCGCGCCTCGCGATTGCGGAATGTCAGGCTGCCGCTGGAGATCGATGTGAAGAACTTTCCAATCGATCGCAGTTACGATGATGTATACACCGCCAATACCAGCCATATCATGTCGTTTGACGAAGTCGGCGGCATGTACGCTGGTGTTGCCGATGTACTGGAGCCTGGCGGCTCCTTCGTGCTCTATGGACCGGTCAACCGGGCTGGTGAGTTCACCAGCGAAAGCAATCGTCAATTTGATAACGACCTGCGTGCCCGGGCGGGGCACATGGGCTTGCGTGACGATACCGATCTGGACCGGCTGGCTAGCGGTTGCGGCATGCGCCGCACTGGCGACTACGACCTGCCATCCAATAATCGCATCCTGGTCTGGCAGCGCTCCTGATCGAAATTCAAAAAGGGCAGGGCGACAGCTATTATTCTGGCTGGTCTGTCGCAGTGCTGCTCGCTAGGAGCCAGCAGCGGCGGCCGGGCCGCTCCCCTGATCGCCAGCCTCGTTGATCATCACATCCTGACCGGGGCGTAAGCGCTCCGCGCCGCGAATTACGACAGTGTCGCCAACCTGGATATCGCCGGCTATTGAAATGAGTTCGCCATCGCCCATGCCCGGCTGTACCGAAACGCGTTCAGCCTTGTTCTCGGCATTAACGCGATAAACCGCCGCGCCATCGGCACGCAGTACCAAGGCATCACGCGGCACAGCCAGAACTTCCTGCGCGGCGGCAGTTGGCACTTTGACACGGACACTCTCGCCGATGATCCAGTCTGCGGCCGGCACGTCGATGCGTAGTTCGAACATGTGTGAGCGCGAATCGCCAAACGGCACGATTGCACGAATACTGCCGTCACCAGCATGACGTTCGCTAACGACAGGGATGGGTGCGCCTTCTTCAAGAAAAGCCACGGCGTTCAGCGGTGCCCGGGCAACAACTTCCAGCCGATCCATGTTGACCACGCGTACGACGTCGTCGCCAATGCTGGCACGTTCTCCAGGATTGATGAAACGTTCGGTAACCCGACCGGCAAATGGCGCCCGAATAGACGACTTGTAAAGACCGATTTCGATTTGTGCCAGGCGCGCGCGGGCCACACGCAGTTCGCTGCGGGCCACGCTCAAATCGGATTCGGTCTGATCGAGCAGACTGCGTGCGGCATTGTTTTGTGCGGCCAGGCGGCGCAGGCGCTCCACTTCACGCTGTAAGAACGCAATACGCGCTTTCTGGCTCGTGACAAGCCCTATGTTTTCGCTCTGTTGTTCCAGCAGCAGGGCGTCTTCGATCTTTGCCAGCACATCGCCTTCGGCAACGCGAGTACCGACGTCGACAATGGTCACGAAATTGCCTGCCACCTCGGCAGACAGCCGGGCGTCGTCCCGACTGAGTACCGTCCCCGGTACTTTGATCTGGGGAGCCAGTTGCGTCAGTTCCGCTTTGGCTACCTCAACCGGTGCGGGAAACCCGCCCTGTGCCAGGGCAAGCGTTCCGGTCAGGCAGGTCAGTCCAATAATGGTTTTCAAAAGCAACTTCATTAATCAGTCTCCACGGCGCTGATCGGCATAGCCACCGCCAGCACCCGCTGCGGCCGGCGACGCCGGCCGCCCAAACAGCCGGGCCAGCGTGTCTTCTATAAATGTCGCCCGTAGCAAGCTTGGCAGCAATACCAGCGTGAATACGGTGCTGACGCTAAGACCGCCGACAATAACTGCCGCAAGCCCACGGTACAATTCGGTGCCCGGTCCTGGTATGAGCAGCAGTGGCAGCATGCCAAACAGGCTGGTGAGTGTACTCATCAGGATAGGCCGGAGGCGAATCCGTACCGCGCCTCTCACGGCATCGTCGCGGGATTTGCCTTCGCGTTCGAATGCGCGTGTCTGGTGCACCAATAGAATGGCGTTGTTTACGACCAGGCCCAGCAATGTGATGAAACCAATCATCGTGAGCAGGTCCATCGGCTGAAAGGTCAGCAGGTTAGTGAGTTGCAGCCCGAGCACGCCCCCGACGGTTGCCAGCGGCAATGCCAGGACGACCAGGAATCCGTCTTTGAATGATCGAAACAGAGCGCAAATGAGCAGATACAGGATCGCTACAGCCAACATAAGGCTGTCGCGCATGTTACCCAGCGCGATGCGAAGGTTGTCCGCGCTGCCGTAATAGCTGACTGCGCCATCTTCGGGAAGTTGAGACAGAATGACGGGTTCTACTTCGTCGCGTAGTTTTTGAATGGTCTCCTGCAGGGAAAGATCTTCGGGTGGCGTGATCTGCAGCGTAATAGCGCGACTACGATCGACCCGGCGTATCTGGTCAGGACCCACGGTACGGTTCATCGACACCAGTTCGCTGAGCGGTATGACACCCAGCGCGGGTGTCGCCAGCGGCATCGCTGCGAGTTCTTCAGGCGTAAGCCATGGTGACGCACGCAGGATGATGTCGCGGCGCCGGTCGCCGTCGAAGTAGTCGCCGACATAAAGACCGTCGCCGACCGCGCGGATAACCCGGGCCATCGTCTGCCGGTTCCAGCCCGCTTCGGCGATCAGCCGTTCGTTCGGTTGAAAACGCAGTTCCGGTTCGGCCAGTTCCAGGCCGGGATCCGGTCGCACCTGTGCCCCCGGCAGCGCCTGCATAGTCGCCCCGAATCCTGCCTGTGCCGCGGCCAGCATCGCATCGAGATTGCGGCTTTGTATGTTGAGTTCGATGCCGCGCCCGGCGCCTACGTTGCTGAATATCCCGCGCCGTGAGGCGAATGCCATGGTATCGGGAAAGCCTCTTAACACTTCGCCGTTGAGAACCTGAATTGCCTGTTCGACGGGATCGTCTTTGAACATCTGCCCAAACTGGCACAGCGAACGACCGACCCCGGTAATTACCGGTATACGATCGCTATCGTCGGTTAACTGGCATGGCTGGGTTACGCGTGCACCCATAAAACCAAAACGCCCAAACACACCAAGAAAATACATGTCCAGCTGTGGGTCTTTATCGCCGTTTATATAGGGCATCAGCCGACGGTCAACGACCTTGGTGAATTCAGCTTCAGCGGTATCTATGCTTTGCCCTGGCGGGGGAATCACAAAGCCGAATACAAAATTCTGTTTGCCTGTCGGTAAGTAATCCGGATTAGGCTTCAACCACCAGCTAAGTCCGACGGCGAGGCTGAAGAGTCCCACAAACCACATGGTTCGTTTCGCCCGGGTAGCCGTGAGTGCCATCACCAGCTTAGTGCCGTTTTCCCACCAACTGGTATGCGGATCCTTGAGTTCTACATTGTGCAACCAGGTGCGCGCCGCTGTGGGGATAACCGTAACTGCGATTACAAGCGAAATAACAACCGCAGTGGCCAGGGTAAACGCGAGATCGGCGAACAACTGGCCGGAAATGTCTTTGAGAAAAATGATAGGCAGAAAAATAGCGACGGTGGTTGCCGTAGAGGCGAGCAGGGCGCCCCACACCTGTGTGGCACCGGTCTCAGCGGAAGCGGCACTGGTTTCGCCTTTCTCGCGCAGGCGCACGATGTTTTCCAAAACAATTATCGCTGCATCGAGCACCATACCCATGGCAAAGGCTAGTCCGGCGAGCGAGATAATGTTGAGCGTTCGGCCACTGATTCCCAACGCAGTAAATGCGACAAACAAGGAAATAGGAATGGCCAGGGCGACTACCAGCGTTGCCCTGAACTTGCGCATGAACCACCAGAGTATCGTTATCGCCAGACCGATGCCGATCAGCAGATTGGTGCGCAACATCCCGATAGAGTCGTTGATATAAACGGTCTCATCGTAAACTTGCTGTATTCTCATGCCGGCACGTTGCAGCGGACCCGCGTTCAATTCGCTGACGGCCGCTTTCAGATCTTCCATGACCTGGAGGACATTGACGCCAACCTCGGCTTGGGCGTTAAACGCAATCGAAGGCCCGCCGTTCTGACTCAGTATTCCGCCACGGTCGACCAGCTGGCGCTTCACAGTAGCTATGTCGCGCAACCGCACCGGGCTGCCGTCGCGCCAGGCCAGTACCATGTTGGAGAATTCCTCCAGTGCGTACTTGCCGGCATATCGAACAGTGTAATTGCGCCGACCGACTTCGCTGGAACCGGCGGATATGTCAACGTTGTTGCCAGTGAGATTGGCCAGCATGGGAATGTCAATGTTGTAGGCCGCGGCCCGGTAAGGATCGAAGGTAATGCGAATCTCACTGGCACGACCGCCATAGATATCGGAGTTGGCGATGCCCGCCACGCGCTCCACGCGCGGTTGAATAGTCTCCTCGACAAAGTCCTGTTCGGCGGACATGTCGATGTCGTCACGGCCGGGCAGCGGGCGGACCGCAAACCAGGCAATGGAAGAACCGAATTGACCACGTCCGGCATAGATCACCGGTTCGGTAACATCCGGCGGGTAATTGGCGACACGGTTGAGCCGGTTCATCACCTCGATGAGCGCACGCTCGAGTTCCATGTCGACATTGAAAGTG
>JAOTXR010000161.1 GCA_029862285.1 Gammaproteobacteria bacterium | reverse complement strand
GCCAGTCGCTGCAATCTTGCACGGTCGAAATCAAGCCGGCCTTTTTCGGTATCTGAATTGCGAAACGGGATCATGACGGAGCCTCGGTAGAAGTGGCACCGACTATGAGACCAAATAAAATGGGCGTTATCTGTCATCAAAAATGACAGATTAGGGCAGCGTTAGCTGTCGGGACCGGATGGTGCGCTGCTGTCCACACGCAGGTGTCGGACGGTTCCCACAAGGATCATAATTGCCGCAACACCTGTGCCAGCGGCGGCAATCCACGGGTGTTCGACGTAAAGCCAGACGACGCCGAACAGATAAAGACCGGCGATGCCGATGAGCATTATCTGGCTGAGCGGCGAAACTTCTTTTTTTTCCGCTGACTCCGGCGCTGGCGAAGCGGCAACGTCTTCGCCGGGGCTATTTAACATAAGCGTCACGTTTTCGACCTCGCAACTTAGGAGCCGAATTGTCCTACAACTACGTTAGGACTAAGTTCGTTCCCTGTTAACAGACTATAGATGCCAGACGTCGGTGTGTCATCAGCTACGACACAATTTCTTCCATTATCCTTGGCACGATACAGGGCCGCGTCGGCCCGCCGCAGTGTGTCTTCAATCGACTCACCCAGACGATACTCTGCCACGCCCGAACTAACCGTTACTTTGAATACATCGTCGAACGGCTCATCTTCGGTGCCATAACGAATGCGCTCCGCGCACCGGTAGGAACCGCCGAGATCGGTTTCCGGCAACAATACGATAAACTCTTCGCCGCCATAGCGACCAAACGTCCTCACGCCTTCGCTCCCAACAAAATCCATTCCCCGTAACGTGCCTTTGGCACGTTCGGCGAACGCCATCAGCACGCGGTCGCCGGCCAGATGGCCATAGCGATCATTAATGATCTTGAAATGATCCAGATCGAGAATGATCACAGAAAACGGGCGACGAGTGCGATCGGCGCGCGCCTTCTCCGCCTTGATTGTCTGCATCACATAGCGCCGGTTGTAGGCTTGTGTCAGGTGATCGTGCCGCGCCGCATGATGTACGACTTCCAGCGCCTCTCTCAGTTCAAAATTTCGGTAACGCAGCTTGTTGCGCAGTCCGCTGACGTGACTGCCGAAAATAGCCGACCAGAGCATCGTGCCGGCCAGCACGCTGGTTCTCAGCACCTCGGTGCGCAGGTCGAAACGCTCCTCGTACAACACCAGGTCCAGCCCCACGACCGCCAGATATCCGACCAGCCCGAACGCGGCGAGAATCAAGAAATCCTTGCGCTTCAGCTGGAATACGCCAAACAAGAGGCTCATTACATAAACCGGCAGCATCAGGCTGCGTGAGTCTGCAGCGGCAAACATCAGTACCAGTATCCATGTCATCGCAACGATGATTTGTGAAAACGTCAGCGAGGGATCCTTGAAATGGCAATTTAGACCGCTGCGAATAAAAATGTAGAAGTACAGATTGGTAATAAATACCCCGACGGTTACCGGCACAATCATCTGACTAGGTACGCTCAGCATCCCCGTCATATACATGCCGAGGCCTAACGACATCCACAGGACATAACACGCCACAGCCATAAAATAGCGCTGCAGACGCAGGGTTTGCCTTTCGTCGTTTGCCGGAAATATTCTGAGCATCCGTGACCTCGCTGATTAGCTGATCAAGATGCCGCAAATGTCACCAAATGTCCGTGAATGTGTTCCCAGAACGCGTGACTGGTCGGCAAAATAAATACCGTGATTATGTCAGGGCAGACTTAGCCGAGTATCGCTTCGCGTTGATAGAGTCTGGTGGCAAGCCAGATAAGGACTGCCCCAAGAAGCGTTGTGCTTGCGATGGACAACAGAGTCCACGATATCGGAACTGCTTCGTTCTTGATGATCTCGGTAATTAACAGGTGCTGACTGAGGCTGGGAACTGACATCAGCGAGAAAGCCGGTTTCAGCGACTGTACGGCCGCGATCAGTATCGGCAGTGTGGGCACGATCAGTATTGCCGACAACCAGGTCTGTGCTTCCTTATAGCTGTGAGTGAAGGAGGCCACAACCGTCATTAGCCCCGCTCCGACGAGGATGAACGGCATCATCACAACGATAGTGTGCAACGCCGAACCAGCGGAAAAACTGGCGTTCATCCCCAGCACCTCGAGCGGTACGAAACGCAGTACGATCGAAAAGAGCGTGACAGTAAGAATCAACGAGATGAGCATATAAAAACAGGTGGCCGCTATCTTTCCCAGAATCAACTGGTGACGTGCCACAGGCAGCGTCAGTAATGGTTCCAGCGATCCACGCTCGCGCTCTCCGGCCGTCGCATCGATGGCCAGGTACATCCCGCCTATCAGCATCGAGAACAGGATGAAATAGGTCATCATGCCGAGTATCAGTACCGATCGACCGGTCGGTGTCGATACGTCGATATCTTCGATCATGATGGGTTGCGTGACCATACTGCTCACGCCGCGTGCCTGTAGCCGCATTGTGCCCAGTCGCGCGCTATAACCACTCAGCAGGCGACGTGCACGTGAGGTGTTTTTGGCGGCGCGACTGTCGGACTGATCGATCACCAGTTGTAGTCTTGCCGGTTCACCCGCGCGGAAGCGCTGCGGATAATCATCCGGGATGATCAGCACCACGTCGTGGGTACCGTCACGTACCACCGATTCCGGGTCATCCGGTGCCGGTTTCAGCTCAACGTTGTTCTGTTCAAGAAAGGCGACAAGATTTGGTGCGTGCTCGGCACCGACGACCGGTAACTCCAGCGCCTCGTCGGCAGCATCGATCGTGCGATTGATGATCAGTCCGGTCATGAGAGCAAACATCAATGGCCCAAATAGCGGTCCGAACAACAAGGATGTGAACAAGGTGCGCCGGTCGTAGAAGTTATCCACGATTTCTTTGCGGAAAACGGTCAGCATCCCGGCCATTACGATGCCCCCGACTGCAGTGCGTGGACGAATGCATCCTCGAGGTCTTGGTACCCGGATTGCTGGCGAATCCGATCCGGCGAACCCGTAGCAACCACTTTACCGTCACCGATAATAACGATCTGGTCGCACAGAGCTGCGACTTCCTGCATTACGTGACTGGACAACAGCACACACCGTCCGTCATCACGTAGCTGTCGAATCAGCTCACGCAAACGGCGTGTTGCCATTACATCGAGTCCACTTGTCGGTTCATCGAGTAACACGTTGCGTGGTTCGTGCACCAGCGAACGCGCCAGTGCCACGCGTGTGCGTTGTCCGTGGGAGAAGCCCTTGGCACGCCGGTCGGCATAGTCGCCGATATCAAGCCGCTCGATCAGAGCGGCAACACACTGGTCCGCGACGGCTCCGTGCAGGCCGTGCAGTTCGGCGTAGTAGGCGATGTTCTGCCTCGCGGTGAGATTTGGATAAAGTCCGGCGGAATGTGGCAGGACGCCAATGCTCTGCCGCACACGCAATGGTTCCTGCACCACATCGTGACCGTTAACCAGCGCACGGCCACTGTCCGGTCGCAAAACCGTGTACAACATGCGCAGCGTTGTGGATTTGCCGGCCCCGTTGGGGCCAAGCAGGCCAGTGATCTTGCCGTCCGCCGCGCTGAAGCTGACGCCACGTACAGCCGCAACCTTGCCGAACGATTTGCGAAGGTTTTCGACTTCGATCATGGCTCAGGGCCTGAAAAGCTGGTGAAAAACGGCGCCGAGATGTTCTCATCGACGCAAGCCGTATCGAGATCTGTGAACGATGCAGTCTCGACGAATTCAGCAATCAACTCCGCCACACAAGCACGTGTCAGGACACCATGCCCATGACCGTCCGCGACTATGTGCATGCTGTTTGGCAGGTGTTGCGCGGCCTGGGCCCCGTAGCGCGGCGGTGTAACCGGATCGACGCTGCCTGATAACACCATAACCGGCACGTCGGCGTTTAGTGGAACGTGAAAATCTTCATCGATAATTCCGGCGGGCCAGATTTCGCAGATCGCTTCCAGACTCTCCAACTGGAGTTGTCCAAGGTAAGTTTTTGCCAGTTCCCGGCGTTCGTCAGCATCGACGTCGAAAAAAGGAGCATCCTCTGTGCAGACGACCGCATTGTGCATGCCTTCGCTCAGTGAATCGCTAAGCGATAACATCGCCATCTGCGCCTGAGCCGCCAATGGTTGCCAATTACCGTTTTCGCTTGCCTCGTATAACAACAGCGGCAACAGGGCAGCGGTAGTCGGGGTATAACTGAGCAGCCGTACCGCACCTGCAAACGAGTTGTAATCGAGTGTCACGTCTATCATTTCACCGCTGAGCGGCGAGGGCAGCGTCAACTCCACTGCAGCGTCACGCAGTGTTTCGGACAGGCGGGCAAAAGCCTGGCCGATTTCCGGAAAACTGTCGTTGCAGTGGGGCTCATTCTTGCAGCGAAGAAAGATAGCGTCCAACGCAGCCTGGGCATCAACGGCAATACCCGGACCCAGTATCATTTCCGCCGGAACGACACCGTCGAGTATCACCGACCGGGTCTTGTCCGGATAACGACGCAAATAGTGCTGTGCTACACGTGTGCCGTAAGAAGCACCGTAAATATCGAGCGTTGCATATCCCAGTGCACGCCGAACCGCGTCCAGATCGTCAACGGCCACACTTGTGGTGTAGTAACGCGGGTCGCCCGGGAGTTCCGCCAGGCAGTCCGCAGCGAGCGTCGCGACGTACTCCGCGCTGAAGTTGAGGACGTCGGTTTCGTCAGACGGGCAGTCGAGCATGTTGGATTGACCGGTGCCGCGCTGATCTACCAGAACTATGTCCCGACTGCGATGGATGCGGTCGAAGATGCTTGCGTAGTCGGCGTAGAACTCTGTAGCCGCCTGTCCCGGCCCACCGGCGAGCAGCGTAAAAGCCTTGTCGGGAAAACGTGGATTCAGAGCCGGAACACGCGCTACAAACAGCTCTATAGTTTTGCCATTTTTTTCAGCCGGATTCTCCGTGATCGTCAGTCGGCCACACTCGGCCGGCACGGACGTCAGTCCGCTGCCACCACGCAGGCGACATGGCTGCAGATCGATGAGGCTTTCTTCGCCGTCACCGGATGGCGCCGGCTCGCAGGCGCTGAGTGTGACGAACAGCACAACGAGCACCAGTGGTATACGTGACAAGATCAGGCCAAGGTTGCGAGTGACTGCCGTAGCCTAAATACCTGAGCGCCAAATAACCAGTTCAGCGCCCCGCTACTCACTGCAGGCGTGGGATATTGTCTTATAATGCCCGGTCCCCGATTCGGGGCAGCGGAATCGAGCGATGCAGCAGCGTTTTGAAGTCATAGTCGTTGGCGGCGGTCATGCCGGCACCGAGGCCGCACTGGCTGCGGCGCGCATGGGCGCGCGTACTGCATTGCTTACCCACAAGTTTGACACGCTGGGCCAGATGAGTTGTAACCCGGCTATCGGTGGAATTGGCAAGGGACATCTGACCCGCGAGATCGATGCACTCGGCGGTGTAATGGCGCAAGCGGCCGATCGGGCCGGAATTCACTTTCGGACACTGAACGCAAGCAAGGGCCCGGCGGTACGCGCGACGCGTGCACAGGCCGATCGCAAGCTGTACAAAAGTGCAATTCGTGGTTTTCTGGAACGGCAACCGAATCTCACGCTTGTGCAGCAGGGTGTCGACGATTTGATTGTCGTCCAGGGCCAAATTGCGGGCGTGCGTACAGCAGAAGGATTTGAGTATCTTGCTCCGACAGTGGTGCTGA
>JAOTXR010000160.1 GCA_029862285.1 Gammaproteobacteria bacterium | reverse complement strand
ATGTCTTGCACTGGGACGCCTTCAGTAATGCAAACCACCAGCTCCATTTCTGCATCGACGGCTTCAACTATTGCGTCTGCGGCGAACGGCGCAGGCACATAAATCATACTCACTTTGGCGCCGGTCGTGGCAGCGGCCTCGCTCATGGTGTTATAGACAGGCAATTCGAGGTGGGTCTCGCCACCGCGCCCGGGCGTGACTCCCGCCACAACCTGCGACCCATATTCAATGCACTGCTTGGTGTGAAAGGAACCCTGCCGTCCGGTAAGTCCCTGGCAGATGATTTTCGTGTCCTTGCCGACTAATACACTCATTATTTCTTTCCCAAATCAGCCGGCCGCGCCGACCACTTTCTTCGCCGCATCGGTAAGGTCATCGGCAGAAATAATATCCAAACCGCTTTTTGCCAATAGCTGGCGACCCTTGTCCACATTGGTCCCTTCCAGCCGCACAACGACCGGTACCGAAACGCCGACCTCCTTTACAGCAGCAATGATGCCTTCAGCGATCAGGTCGCAGCGCACGATGCCGCCAAAAATGTTTACCAGGATTGCACGAACCTTTTCATTCGACAGGATCAGTTTAAATGCCGACGCCACCCGCTCGCTGGTGGCATCGCCACCGACGTCGAGAAAATTTGCCGGCTCACCACCGTGCAGCTTGATCAGATCCATCGTTGCCATGGCCAGGCCCGCACCATTGACCATACAGGCAATGTCACCATCCAAAGAGACATAGTTCAGACCGTGCGCGCTGGCACGGTTCTCCATGTCGTCTTCCTGGGTCGGATCTCGCTTCTCCAGTATTGCCGATTGGCGAAACAACGCATTTGCTTCGATATTGATCTTGGCATCCAACGCGATGATCTTTCCGCTCTTGGTTACTACCAGTGGATTTACCTCAACGAGGCTGGCGTCTTTTTCGGTGAACAGCCGAAACAGCGCGCTGACTATTTTGGAAAATGCACCAGTCTGCTTGCCTTCCAGACCGAGACCAAAAGCCAATTGACGGCATTGGTAACCCATAAGCCCGGATGCTGGATGCACGAACACACGAAATATTTTTTCCGGCGTCGTCGCAGCAACTTCCTCGATGTCCATACCACCGGCTGCCGATGCCATAACCACAACTCGCTCGCTGCCCCGATCAACCAACATACTCAGGTACAGCTCCCGGTCGATATCGGTACCGGTCTCGACCAGCACCGTATTGACAGGCAGACCCTCGGACCCGGTTTGCGGCGTCACCAACTGCGTGCCGAGCATTGATTCGGCTGCTCCGGACACCTCGTCTATGTCCCGAACCAGCTTTACACCACCACCTTTGCCGCGACCACCGGCATGAACCTGGGCTTTGACGACCCACAGATCGCCACCAAGATCGCGTGCGGCCTGAGCTGCGTCTTCGGCTGTATGCGCCGGATGCCCGGTTGGCACCGGAATGCCGTAGTCGGCGAACAACTGCTTCGACTGGTATTCATGGAGATTCATGCGAACTGTCCCTGGGGCCGGGAAAACGCGTATTCTGGAGCAATCGCGGCACCGAAGCAAAGCGTGAGGCGGGTCCGTGCCGACCATGGACAGCGGGTTAGAATAGCGCCGTGGATGCCAGCGAGCCCATGACAGCCGACCGCGCCGAACCAGTCGATGCAATGGATCGCGACACGCTGAATGTTGATAAGCCAGACCCGTCGGCCTCCGGCCCGACTCCGGAACTGGCATGGCGCGTCGTTTCATTACTCAATATCTATCGGGTATTCGTGGCGCTCGCGCTAATCGCACTGTTCTTCGTTACCGCAGAACCTCCCGTGATCGGCGCTCAACAACCACAGTTGTTCGTCTGGGTTGCCGCCGCATACTTGCTTTGCGGTCTCGTCAGCTGGTGGTTCATTTCCCGACGGGCACCGCATTATCGGCCGCAGATCGTCGTTCAACTGGCCATAGACATTGTCGCGATTGCTTTCCTGATGCATGCCAGCGGCGGTATCGGCAGCGGTCTGGGCAACTTGTTGATCATTTCTGTCGGCGCCGCAAGCCTGACCATGGCGGCTCGCACCGCAGTCACCTTCGCGGCAATGGCCACGCTGGCAGTTTTGTTCGAGCAGGCTCTGTCGCAATTCGAGGGCGTTACCAGCGCCGCCGACTACACCGCCGCCGGGGTGCTGGGCGCTATCATTTTTGTGATATCACTGGCTGCGCAGCCGCTTGCCAGACGCATTGCAGAAAGCGAAGCGCTGGCAGAACAACGTGGTGTCGATCTGGCCAACCTCGCAGAGCTCAACGAGTACATCGTCCAGCATCTGCGTGAGAGCATAGTTGTTATTGACCAGTCAGACCGGGTGCGGCTGATGAACGCCTCTGCCGCAAAGCACCTGGGAGTCAACACCGAATCTGCATCTGGCCGTCATCTGCTGGAGATGTCTCGTGACCTCTATGAGTCGACTACCGACTGGCGACGCCATGCGGCCGAAGTGCAAATAAACTTTTCGCCGTTTACCGCCGCCGACGGTGCGACCCTGATTACGCCCCATTTTGCACCGCTCGGACAAAGTACGCCGGCAGCGGCTCTCATATTCCTTGAGGATGCGACTCAGCTGTCTGAACGGATACAGCAGGCCAAACTGGCGGCACTCGGCCGGTTAAGTGCAAGTATCGCGCACGAGATTCGCAATCCTGTTGGCGCCATCAGTCATGCAGGCCAGTTGCTGGCCGAATCACCGTCTATTCCCTCGGACGAACGCAAGCTGACCGATATCATCCACAAGCAGTCCAGGCGGGTTAACACGATAATCGAAAACGTCCTGCAATTGTCACGACGGGACAATACCCGGCCGCAGCAGATCGTGCTGCGTGAATGGCTGACTGATTTTGCCGCTGAATTCCTGGCAGGTAATCAGCTCACTGGTGCCGTCATACCTATCACGCATGAGGACGAAGGACTTACAGTCCGGTTCGACCCCAGTCATTTGCATCAGGTGCTGTGGAATCTGTGCGAAAATGCTGTGCGTTATGCTAGCGGGGTCGATGGAGAATTCACGCTTAGTTTGCACAGCGGCAAGCTCAGCACGAGTGGCAGGCCATTCCTTGAAGTGTTGGACCGCGGCAAGGGCATCGATGACGAATTCGTGGACCGGATTTTCGAACCCTTCTTTACCGCTACTCATGACGGTACCGGGCTGGGGTTGTTCATTTCGCGGGAATTATGTGACTGCAACAATGCCGGCCTGCGTTATCTGCGACGCAACGATGGCGGCAGTCGCTTTCAGATTATTTTTGCAGATCCGACGCGGTGGACGGTTTAACAGATGACTGACCCACGGGCTTTGATCGTCGATGATGAAGCTGACATACGCGAGCTGCTGACTATCACGCTGCGGCGTATGGATGTCGAAACCGACGCCGTGGCCGATCTCGCGTCGGCAAGAAAAACACTGGCCGAAAATTCTTTCGACCTGTGCCTCACTGATATGCGCCTGCCGGATGGCAACGGCCTGCAACTGGTGGAGTGGATCCAGTCCCACGCAGACGGCCTGCCGGTCGCCGTTATTACTGCACATGGCAACGTCGAAGCAGCCGTGCAGGCACTCAAGCTGGGCGCTTTCGACTTCGTTTCGAAACCTGTGGATCTGGAAAACCTGCGCCGATTAGTCAGTACGGCGCTGCGTTTGCGTGGCATTGAGGATTCCGCTGGACAGGCAGGCCGTCTCATCGGTTCATCGCGCGCAATGGAAAGGGTGCGACAGATAATCGCAAAAGTCGCCCGCAGCCAGGCACCCGTACACATCAGCGGCGAATCCGGTACCGGCAAAGAACTGGTGGCGCGAATGATCCACGACTCGGGTCCACGGAGCGAGCAACCGTTTGTTCCGGTCAACTGCGGGGCTATCCCCACTGAACTCATGGAAAGTGAGTTTTTCGGTCACCTCAAGGGCAGCTTCACCGGCGCGGTCGGCGATAAGGACGGACTGTTCCGGAGCGCGGACGGTGGCACTCTGTTTCTCGATGAGGTTGCGGACCTGCCGTTGCACATGCAGGTGAAGCTGCTGCGTGCGATACAGGAAAAAGCCGTGCGCCCACTGGGCGAATCCCGCGAACGGCCGGTTGACGTGCGCATATTGAGCGCAACTCACAAGGATCTCGCCGATCAGGTCAGCGAGGGCAGATTTCGCGAAGACCTCTATTACAGAATCAATGTCATTGAACTGCATGTCCCGCCTCTGCGGGAACGTGGCGATGACGTCCTGGCCATAGCCGATAGTCTGCTGGCGCGGTTGGCCGAAGGCTGGGGCGTCGAGACGCCGTTGCTTAGCGAAACTGCCCGCGCCGCACTGGTGCAGTATCGATTTCCGGGCAATGTCCGCGAACTGGAGAACATCCTCGAACGGGCGATGACCTTGTCCGGCAGTGGACGTATCGAACGCGACGATCTGCAACTACGCGACGATGAGCAGCAGCAGGCGGGGGACCAGCAAACCGATCCTGCCTCGACGCTGACCCAGCGCCTCGACGATGTAGAGCGTCAGACCATTATTCGTGCGCTGGAAAAGACCCGGTATAACAAGACGGCAGCCGCCAAGCTGCTCGGCATCAGTTTTCGGGCGTTGCGCTACCGCATCAAGAAACTCGACCTGGAATAGGCGGCAGGGCCACCGTGGCATGCCCCTTAGGCCTGTCCCCAAACAGCACTTCTCAACTGTGAACTGCGTCACACTCTAATTGCCGTAATCAGGTGACAATTCGCGTCACATGGTGACGTTCGGGGACGGTTTTTCCTGACTGGCTTAACGCCCGCCAGAGAATCAAAATGACTGTTTCGCTTCAATATCATGCGCTTACATTTCGGCCGGGGTAACTTGGCACGACGATTGCATTGTTCTAATCGCCGGCGCACTGGGACGCCGCAAGTTTATTGACAGTTTACTCTCCGGAGGAGTTTCACATGAAGAAGCAACAGGGTTTTACCCTTATCGAATTGATGATCGTCGTGGCGATCATCGGCATCCTGGCCGCAATCGCGATTCCGGCCTATCAGGATTACACACAGCGTGCGCAGATCGGTGAAGCGTTCACCGTTGTCTCGGGCGCCAAGACTGCTATTGCCGAATTCGCACAGACCAACGGTGACTATCCCGATGGCACTGCTATTACCAATCTGAGCCTGAATATCGATGACGGCAAAGCCGGTAAATACGCCAAGAAACTTGACGTCACAGCGGACTCGGGCGTAATCGTGGTCACCATGAAGGGCGCGGGCGATGTCGGTGTCAAGATTGCGGACAAGACCGTTACCTTCACGCCGCCGTCCAACCTGGAAGAAGTTACTGGTGCGTTCAACTGGACCTGCAGCAGTAATGCCGAACAGAAGTTCCTGCCGAAGAGCTGCGTCTCTGGCTCCTGATCGATCAGGGAATTAAAAGACATGTACGAAGTTAAAGGAATGACCTCGTCACGCATGTACCGGGGCCCCCTGCGGGAGCAGGGGGCCTTTTCATTGTCGCGGCAGCGTGGATTCACGCTGATAGAATTGATGATCGTCGTGGCAATCATTGGCATCATCGCCGCGCTGGCGCTACCTGCGTATCAGGACTATGTCGTGCGCACCCAAGTGAGCGAAATCCTCATCCTCGCACGTGACGATCGCGCCAGAGTCCGTGAACATTTTCATTTTTCGGGGGCCGTGCCGGCTGATGTCGGCGATGTCGGTGTCGTCATCGATGCGTCCCGCAGCAAGTTT
>JAOTXR010000159.1 GCA_029862285.1 Gammaproteobacteria bacterium | reverse complement strand
GAACCGGCCTCTATTTCCCTTATTCGCTAAGTTGGCGGGAACTGGATTCAGACAGCTAGTTAGTCGCCGACGAAAAAGAAATTGGATAGCTGCCGTCACTGTTGCGTGCTCCGAGCATGCTTAATCCTCGAACCAGTTGTGCCGGCGCCCCCTGTTTTGCTCTGACCGTCCCCGACAACTCCCAACGTTGTTCGGATAGCAATGACAGTGTGCCACTGGCCTGCAGTGGTCCACTGACGTCGCGAAAATCCGCTTGCAGGGTGTCGTCCTCGACGCCGTCGAATACGACTTCGTAACTCCCCAGAGCCGCTTTTACAGGGGCAACCAGACTGAGTGACACAATATCAATCGTGCCGACCGCATCAGATACCCAATTGTCTTCGATTTGTAATTCAGCAAAATCCAGACCGATGCGACCATCTATGGATCCGACCGGGATGAATCCGGACAATGCCTGCATCGGCAATATACCGGCCAGTTTTTTCATTCTGATAGTCCCGGCCGGGTTTACTGACGCGGTAGCCTGGATTGCCCCACCATCCATTTTGGCATCCAGCTTGTAACTCAGACGCAAAGCAAATAACCCCAGCGGACGCAGGCGCCAGTTTGTCTCCGTCAGGTTTACCGGCGACATTCCAATTCGGTTCGCGCGGCCAGACCAGACGGTGCCGCTGACGCCGGATGCGGCAAGCGTATCGGGCGCAAACCAATTCAGTGCCAGTCGGGCAGGGAACGTAACGAGTGTAAATACCAGATAGGCGACGACGCCGATGATTGTCAGGCGGCGCGTGCTGAATAATGCGTGTGGGTCGATCAAGAAATCCTTAACCGGAGCGTTTCAATGTCAATTGGGCGTTTACCATGCCTTGTACATCGAGGCGATCCAGCGATGCAATGTCAATCTGTATTGCGTAGCGACTGGCGAGTATCCCCATCCACTGCACCAGCGAATCGAATGGGGCGGATTCAAATCTCACACGCACCGTTGACGCGTCCATGGGCCGGCTTTGATTGACCTGCAGACCTGATTCGCGGGCGGTTCGTTCGAGAATTATCATCAAAGACTGATCGCTGTCACCACGGGTGTACGCTCTTGCGCCACCTTTTCGCAAGCCGGCTATTTCGGCGCTCAGGTCGCGGGCGCGTATGACGTCACCGCGCAGCGAATTGATTTGCTCCGCCCGGTCTCCGGCGCTTACAAACAGCGGGTTGATTAGCAGTACCCAGACCAGAGCCAACAATAATATGATTCCGCCAGCGATCAATGTCAGCCGCTCGCGTTGCTCAAGCCCTTCGAACCACTCTTTCATGATTGATGTCCGGAGATTCGAATTCTGCCCTGGATGGCATTGTCACGCTGATTGGCCGACTGAATCTCGGCAACCAGCCCCTTGCCCTCAATTTCCCGGCTGATCTTGTCCAGGGTGTCGACGTCAGGTGCCGTTAACGTCAGATCCATGGTGCCGTTGCGATAATCGAGCCTGCCCAGGGTGCTGCCCCCTGCGACCGTCAACGCCTGACTAAGGGCGTCGAGCATATGCAGAAAATCTTTATCGCTGCCCTGGCCAGAGCCGCGCAGACTCGCGGCGAGCTGCTCAAGTTGTAATAGCGGATCGACGATCCGGCTACCCGGCATCGCTTCGCTGGCTATGGCGCCGATTTCGTTGTTTAAAGTGCGCATTTCATTTTTCAGGCGCATCACTTCCAATGACGTTGCACCTAGTGCAGTCAGGATGAATATGCCTGCAAGTATTGCCGCCGTGCGCCAGGGCCGCCAGAGCTTGTCCCTGTCGCTCGACCGAGCATAACGCCCTTGCAACAGATTAGGCTGGGGTTCCTGGATTGTGGCTGCGGCCATCACCGGCAAGACATCGGTGCGTAACTCATGGACGCGGATGTCAGGGACACCGATACGCAGCTCGCCAAGCAACTGCGAGTAGCGGCTGGCATCTGCTTCGGAGACGTACAGTTCGGCCGGCACCTCACTCTGCTGGTCTATGCCCATGGCCGCGACATATGCGACGAGCGACTCTGTTTCGCTGACGACCACGTCCCCGGCGGCATTGCGAATTAGTGACTGTGCCCCGTCAATGATAATGGCGACGCCGTCAAAGGCAGGAATGCCGACAGTATCCGGAACCACATGACTGACTGCCAGGCCGACCGAGTCCAATTTATCCAGCCAGTCCTGCAGGAGTTTGTCGCGTACATAGGCCACAGTCAGCTGACCGGACGAATCGCGTTTACCGAGAGCAAAATGCATTTTGTTCACGTTTTCGGCAATTTCGTCTTCCAGCGCATAGGGAATCGCCTGCTGCATCCTTGCTGTACCACGTACCGGAAGATTGATCTTCGTCAGTAGTACGTCGTGTCCAGGTACGAGCACAATGACCGGGCGTTGCTGGGCGCGTTGCGCGGCTTCCGCGAGGCTGCCTGATTCAGACAGCGACGCGCGTCCGCTACTGTCGGCGACCACCCAACTCGCAGGATTTGGCTGATCGTCGTTTAGTCTGAGTACCAGATATTCGCTCATTCGCCTGTTAGTCCGTGCCAAAACTGCGTAGACGGGTACCGACCTGACCGGCCTCGTCACGTTCGAGCAGACTGTACATGGACAACCGCATAGTGCCAAGCGTTACCAGTACCGTGGCCCGAAAGAAATCGCTCGATACCGAAAGCTGACGCAGCACCTGCGGGCTTACGTCGTCGCGTATCTCCTCCAGTGAATCGAAGGGCGCGTCAATCCGCCCATCCGCCATGGACTGGGCGTCAAACAAACTGATCTGGTCCGACAATGCATTCAGCACCTCGGGTGTCGCGGTATTGATATTGATCGTCGTGCCAATCGGTAGCGCGGCGACATGCGGTGCCAACAATGCAAAGATCTCAGCATCGATACCGTTTATAGCTCGTAGTTCGCTGATAGTGGTCACCGGCCCGTTTCCGGTGCGGTAGGGCGGTGTCCTCGCTGTATAGACATCGTCCTCCGCGCCCTCGGGAAAACCGACTTCCACGTCCGGATCGACCCAGTCGATCACATAACCGGCGATCGTCGGGTCTATTTGCAGCGATTCGAGGAGACGTGTGAACACCTCTAGTGCAGCCTGGTCGGGCTGCCCATTGGGCGTAATCAGATTATTGATATTGAAGCGGCCCTGCATGTCCTCCATCCGGCCCTCAATCTGTCCACCTTCAACCGGTAAGGGTGGTAATGGAATCGCCCACTCTTCAGACAAATGATCAGTCGGGCCGTCTTCCAGATCCAGACGCAAGATATCGTGTGCCCAGGATTCGGCGCCGAATGCATAAAGCGTCGCCTGGTCATTCAGCAAAAGGCTGGCTACGCGGCGCTGTTGCAAATGGTCCAGCCACACGATCGATGTGACCCAAATTGTCGCGAGCGTAACGATCAGAATAGCGGTAATCAAAGCGACGCCACTTTGAGAGTGCTGCAGCTTCATCCGGTAATCTCGACGATGCGTGTGAGCTCTCCCCACTGCTCATGGTCGATAAATATTTCGATGGCGCGGGGGCGTGCGCGCGTATTATCCGGGCCGGCACCGAATGGCGGCCACTGTTCCGACCATTCACCACTGGCATCCAGGAATCGGACCTGAATGTCACGTATCCCGGTCAACAGATCCGTGCGTAGTGGTTCTGCTGCAAGCGTGCGGTCGAGTACCGGCCAGTGCAATCTTGCCAACACGTCGCCATCGACCGTATAGGCAACGCGTTGAACGCTGCCACGCGGCAGTGCCATGGGATTGCGCCAGCCACCCACACTGATTTCGATGGCATTGCTACCGCTTCCGGCACTGATGGAATCCTGCCAGCCCGAGCCCAGCTCGTCGCGGACCGGCCGTGGCTGTAGCTGAGACAAGTCCAATGCCATGCGTCGCATGGCGTAGTGTAATTCGCGCAGGGAGTCGCTGGCCTCTTCGCTGAAAACCAGCTGGCGACGCACACTGTCAAGCACTGCGTAGAGCATTGCACTCATAATGAAAAATATTGCCGTTGCAACCACCAGCTCCAACAGAGTAAATCCGTGTTGCCGTTTTATGGTCACTGATTGCGTCCACGCCGGTTGCTCGGCTGACCGACCCACGGGCGAAACTGGATACCCGGTGTCGGCTGGCTCACAAAGGCAACAACTCTTGCAATTTCGCGGTCGGGTTCCTCAGCGTATGCGACAGCAATTTCGGCGCGCCGGAGAGCTTCTACATCAGTTTCACTGATCTCCGTGTTCCATCGCCATTGCATGCCGGCGAAATCCACATCGCCGTCGCTGATCCCGGTAGCCGGCCAGTTCTCCGCCAGTCGAAGTTCCGCGGCCTGATTCATGGCGACCCAGTGGGCCAGGCTTTGTTCACGCAGGCTCGTCGCATTGCTGCCCGCCGTGATTGCCGCAAGAGTAATTGAGAGCATGCCGTACACCGCTACGGCCAGCGCGACCAATACCTCAAGCAGGGTGAAGCCGCCGTGCCGTTCAGGGCGCATTGCTGACCAGCATTTCTACATGACCATTGGGGAGCGCCCGCAAAAGCACCTCGCGATCGAGGTCTTCAAATTCGATGACGAGTTCAAACGGTGTTATTTCCCCGCTTGAGAGTAACAACACCTGTGGATTGACCGGTTCTTCCTGGTCTTCAGCCTCGTCATCGTCATCGTCGGTGGCGGTTGGCAAGACCAATTCCACATCGTCGAGGAACAATTCCAGACGTATTCCTTCAATCATATTGCGTTTTCGAAAAAGCGCGTCAGCGGCCATGGGCGTCCACCGGCGGAAGTCGTCGTCGTAAACATGGAAACCATAGCTGACGTCGTCGATGTACACACCGATATCCCGACCCTGCAATACGGCCTCATCGGCAGCCAGGCGCAAAAGGCTGGCAAACCGGTTGGCTTCCTCGTCCAGTTTGCGCGCAGCGTTATCCCCGAGGCCGAGAACAGCAAGGCTGACAACTGTGCCGATGATCACTACGACCACCATTAGCTCGAGGAGCGTAAAGCCGCGTGACTCTGCTGGCATGCGTGCCGGCATGCGTGCCGGCATGACCTGTGTCATGTCAGTCCAGGTTCCAGTTCCCGATGTCGCCATTCTCACCCTCACCACCTGGCTGGCCGTCTGCACCAAGCGAGTACAGATCGATTTCGGCGCGGCTGCCCGGTGAGATGTAGAGGTACGGCCGTCCCCAGGGATCGTTTGGCACCTTCTGCAGGTAAGGACCCTTCCAGCGATCGCGTGCGTCCGGGCTTGCTGGGGCTTTCACCAGTGATTCGATTCCTTCGTCAGTGGTCGGATAGCGAAATGAATGTAAACGAAACATTTCCATCTGACTCTCGATGGTACGTATGTCACTTCTGGCTTTGTTTATGCGAGCCTCGGCCACGTTCTGAATGACGGTCGGCACGACGAGCGTGGCGAGTATTCCGAGAATCACAACGACCACCATGATCTCGATCAGGGTGAATCCGTCCTGGCGCCGCTGACGTATTGAGCTATTCATCATGCAAAGAAATAAAAGAATCCGTAGGCTATGATCACACCGGAACGAAAGTGTTCCACCCGAAACGGCAATGATAGCAAAATGACGTCTGATAAAAGGGCACCGGCGAGTGTTTTAGATGTGTTTCGGTCGGTCTGGCCGCTGCTGCTGATCGGCGCACTGATTGCGATTGCTGGTAGTGGTGCCGATTCAGCGCGCATGGCACTGCGTTATGACAGTTTCGCGGTCG
>JAOTXR010000158.1 GCA_029862285.1 Gammaproteobacteria bacterium | reverse complement strand
GCTGGTCGACAAACGCCTGGGCGCGATAGGGCGCGCCAAATGTAATCAATGCCATCTTCGCTTCGACACTGTAGTCACGCGCGACACTGGCCGGCAGTGCTGATGGCCCGCGGCCGAGCACATAGTCGAGATGGCGATGGATATAACTGCTGTACCAGGCAGCGCCATCGGGAATTTTGCGATTCCTGTGAATACGGTGGGGGCCGTAGTTGTAGGCGGCCAGTGCCAAATGCACGTTATTGTCATAACGATTCAACATTTCTCGCAGGTAGCGCGCGCCCGCATCGACATTGACACACGGGTCATAGAGCTGTGACAGGCGGTAGATCCCCAAATGGTTGGCCGTGGCCGGCCACAAGATCTGCATCAGTCCGTGCGCATTGGCATGTGAACGTGCCCGGACATCGAAGTCGCTTTCACCGCGCGCGACTGCCAACAACAAGGTCAACGGAATATCATAGGCAATCGCCGCACTCTTGAAACATGTCTCGTGAGGAAAACTCAGCGCCGGCGAGAGATCAGATTCGTTTTTCAGATACCGCTGCCAGGCACCTTCCGATGCTTCTGTCGCCGCCATGCTGAGTAACAGCAACACGCAAATGCCAACTCTCATCGGCTGCCACCGGCGATGCTCAGACCCGTTGCTTCTTCGATGGCAGCGACATTGGCGACCCGTTGTTCTTCAGATGTATAGCCTACCGCGACCCGGTAGCGGGCCGGATCGGTTTTGATTACCCGATAGTCCAGCCCTGTTATGCGTTCGAGGCGTCGTGCAAACGCATTTGCGGACAGCTCGCTGTGGAACGGATCCCAAACCATAAACCACTCCATCTCGACAGTCGGGCGTGGCGGTCCCATGCTCTGGGCGGACTCCACCGCAACAACTTCTTCTGCCGGACCCTCGTCAGGCGCGTTCGCAAGCCAGGTCTCGACCAACTCGACTTCGTTTGTCTGATCCGGCGTTGGCGCAGCTTCCGGTGTTGCCTCCAGAGTCGCTGGCGGTGGTCCCGAATCGGCAGGCAGCGGCTGAACCGGCGCCGCTTCAGCCGGCGCATCCGTCTGGGGTAGCGAGGGTTGCTGCTCTGGCTCGGACCTGCGTGCCGGAACCGGCACGACTGCGCTGCGAACAAAAGCGCTTTGATCGGCTGCCTCCTTCTGGCGATCTGCCGGTACTGCAAGCGGTACCGGTTGCCCCAAGATGTAGACCAGCATCGCGAATACCGCGGCGCTGCCGAGAAAAAATCCCAGTGTTCTGCTCATCGTGCTGCTCCTGTGTTATCACCCAACCGACGCGTATCTGACGCCGGCTGGTGATAGACGCGTACAGCCTGCCAGGCAACATCGTCACCCGAACCGCGAACCGCAGCGTCTATATCGTTAAGCCAGTCTTTAGCTGGCAATCTGTCTTTGTCTTGCGACTCGCACGCATCGGGTAACTGCGCCATCAGGCGATCGAGCCGGCTGACTACCCGCTGCCCACGGGCGGCGAGTACATAAAAGGTCTCGGTGCCCGAACGTGCGTCCCAACCGAGCGCATTGGCACCTGCCGGGAATCGATCGACCGGTACACCCTGCTCGCAACGTGACGGATACAATCGCACCAGACCCGAATCGACCTGGTGATTAACCACATAGATCTGCGCCTGCGGGTGACGCTGAAAAGCCAGGCCAAAACAATCGTCGTCCGACACCACCGGTCGGTCGCCGAGGCTCACGGGTTCACGACGCCAGGTGTCCGGTGTCTCACAATCGTGCTGATCGGCAGGTCCGACTATTGTCAGACCGGCTACCAGATCCGGCTCACGCATCGTTTCCGTCGCGGCCACGGCAGGGATGCGTGTGACGACTTTGGCCGTATCCGATTTCAGCAATGGCCGAGTCGCATAGTAGCTGCTCGCGATTGATGCAGTCTCCGGTGTACCCCGGACCGGTGTCAGTATCGCCCAGACCTGGTACAAGCGTTCATTGACTTTGTGTATGCGGGTGTCCAGCAACAACACACCGTCGGCGCTGACGGGAATTTCATGGGTGCGCGCAAGATTGCCGGCAATGAGTGCTGCCGAACGACTTTTGACCGGCTGTACCACCAATTCGTCATTACCGGCAAGCCGCAGTTTGCACGCCAGATCCGCCGCGAGTCGTGCGGCAAGCAGATCGGACTGATCGGCAGAAAACGGCGATACACGCAGACCACGCGTGGAATCGGCAATGACTGACCGCCGCAATGCCTCGCGTTGCGCACCCGTCAGGTCACCGCGCCACTCGTAGCCGAAACCACTGACCCACTGGCGTTCGACTATATCGAAAATTCTCAGGGTGACCGTTGCACTGCGGGAACCGGACCCGGTCGCATCGATCGCCAGATAGTAACCACCACGCGCGGCGTTCATACAGTTTTCAGGGCCATCGACTCTGACGATGTTGAGTCCCGGCACCTGCAGCAACGCTGAATGCACCGCGTCGCGGGTCGCAGTACTCAAACCATTGGGATCACCTGCCACTTGCTCGCCGTCCAACACTGCGATGTGAATGACTTCGCCCTTGAAACGCGGGAACTGGCTGAAAGTCTCTGTCAGCCCCGGCACAGCTTCGTCACCGAGCCATTCGTTCAAGCTGCCGTCGCTGAAGCGGGCCCAGGCATTACTCGATGTAGTCGCACAACCCGCGACCGATAGTATTGCGATTGCCAGTTGCACCAGACGCATGCTAGCCGCTCCCGGCCAAGGCAAGCCCGGCTTCTGAGGTTATTACCAGGCTGCCCTGATAGTTCGTGCGAACAAAACGCCTGAGCTGGCTGGTGGTCGCGGCCGGCAGCGTAACGCCCCACGTTAGCTGGCGGGCAGCAACACCATGCTGGAGCTCAAACGAACTCAGCACGTCAGCCGGGACCGTCTCCAGGACCATTTCGTGAAACTGGGCCGGTGCCGCGCCGGCGCCAAAACTCACGCGGCCGGCAGAGACTGCCATCCGGTAAAAATCGTCACCGGCGATGGCATAAAGACTGACCAGGCGGCGCTCAACCAGGCTGCGCAGAATTGCATCGGACTCGAAACGCAACGACAGACCCTGGCGCACTGGTGTGGGCTGCGGGGTCGGTTCCGGGTCGGTCTGTCTTGGCGGTTCTGTTCGCGCCGGTTGAGGCTTTGGCGTGTATCGCGGAACAGGAAGCGGTTTGGCGACGGGTTTCGATACCGGATTTGGTTTCTGTCGTGGTTCCGGCGCGGCAGGCACTACCTGCGGGGTTGGTTGCGGCACTACCGGCACCGCGGCAACGGGTTCCGGTTCTTTCGATTCAACAGCCGGTGACACGGGCGCTACAACAGCAGGCAACTCAACAACAACGTCTGTCTCTGCTGGTGGTGGCGCCTGGCTCTGAGCGGGTTGCAACGGGATGCTTTGAACGATGGCAAATATAGCCACGAGGCAAAATGCCAGAATGGCCATGAAACGCATGACGTCGGTTTGCAGCTCGGAGTTTTCGAGATCCGCGGAAGCCGCATATGACATTTGCCACGGCAAAGGACTCACTCCTCCCGCTCTCCGGACATCCCTTCCAGGTGACGGTTCATCGAGTCAAGACTCTCGCGTATGGCCTGGGTGTCTTCGCGGCCATGCCGGGCATAGCTGCGTTTGAGTTCTGCTCCGACAGCAATGGTCTTTATGACACGCATGAAATAGCCACCGACACCACCCACGATGGTTGTCGACAACGCAACCAGGATGCCGCCGTCAACCATCCGTTCGAGCAGGGCGAAAGCACCGGCCTCCAGTGTCGCGGCAGGATCCCCGAGTGCGTGCAGCAACGCATTGCGCATGCCGATAGCGGTCCAGATCACGCCGACACCAAAAAACAGGCTGGTCCAGATGTCTGCCATATGATCCATTTGCGCGATGCGGTCCGGACTGTCGTGCCGGGCTACCCGACGTCGTAATTCGGACAGCGTCTGCACGAACAACAAAAGGATGATCACGAAAATCGGCAACGCGAGCCCGAGATTGTGATCCAGCCACTGAAACCATGCCGGCGTTTCGATACCGGAGGTCGCGCGCAACTCGATGATGTCGCTGCGTGCAGCGACATATAACAGCATCAATCCGCCGAGGGCGGCGCTGACACCGCCGTTGACGACGCCGCTCAGGAACTGGTTATCGCCCGGTGTAGCCATGCCTGGTCAATTCGCCGCACATGCCGTGCAAGTCGCCGCCAGCACCAGCTCGGTCTCTTTCAGCAATTGATCCGCACGGTAGTAACTGTCGCGATCGAGCGAGACCCGCAGCAAACCCTGCTCCTTGTCGGTCAGCTCCTCCTCCATCCGGGTGAGCAGCTCCGCCTGCCGTGGACAGGTGTAGGAACAGTTGTTGTAGTCGCCGGCCAGCGACATGAACTTCACATTGAAGTAACGATTGTAATAAGCCTGCGCCTGTCTGCGACTAAGCAAACCACTGTCAGTGGTCCATTCGAGAAACTCACTGAAGGTCTGCTTGTGACGGGACTTGGGATCGCCCTCGGCCACAGTCAACAGCCGGTCAAAATAAGCATCGAACAGCGCAGCGCAGCCATTGCTCAGTTGCGTCTTGCTGCTCTCTATCGATACCCGCAGGTTATTTCCATCTGGCAAGGAGCAGTCCGGCTGAGGCGTGGTGGCACATCCAGACCCGATCGCTATTAGCAGCGCCAGCGGCAGTACCGAAAGTTTGAAAGTCTTCATGGTTTACTCCGTTTACATCTCGAGGGGGCTGCTGTACGCCTGCTTGACATCGCTCGGCGGCGGACCGGAAATCGGCGCGTCGCCTTCGAATTCGCCAAACAGAATCGACTTGACGCCGCCGACGACTTCCTGCATCTGCGGCGTAATGACGCCAAACGACTGATTGAGTTGCTCCAGCAAGGTCGCACGACTGATTTCTTCCTGAGTGCGCGCAATCAAAATGGAGGCTTCGTCCATATCCAGATAGATGTCAGAGGCAACCACGGTAAGCGACTGTTCAGCACTGTTGCCGCCACCGTTGGCAACGAGGTTGTAGTACTGACGAAAACGTTCACTGAGACGCAGGCCTGATCGACCGCGCATGGCGGGTTGCGACTTGACCGCCGCATTCGGCGTGTTGCCGAGCAGGTTTTCCTGCAAGTCCCACGGCGTCATTTTCTTGCCAACCTCGGTGCGTAGTCTCTTCTCGAGGCTGTTACGCGTACTGGTCACGGCTCGTTCCATGTCGGGCAGGCCTTCGTTCATCACGTTGAGCATATCCAGGTAGGTGGCGCCCAACTGTTTGGCAATCTGGTCGCAACCCGGATCGCCCTCGGCACCATCGCACTTCGCTTCGAGATAGAGCTGCTGTTGCTGATCGAGCTTGGCAATGATGCTCTGCAACCCGCTTTCCATTTCTTCGGCAATCTGGCCGGTGTGGCGGATGTCCTCGAGCACGGTCGTTGGGAATAGTCGTATGGTCGGGCCTGTCGCGGGTACTGACGCAGCAGCCGCTATGACCGGACCCAGCAGGGCCAGTGGCAGCAGACTGCGGAGCCGGCCGCGAGAGGACGTTTGCTTTGTCATGAAATTTCTCCTTCCGGCGGTTTTTCTATACGCAGCGCACGCGTGAGGCATTACGCCAACGATGCATTGGAAGGTAGGCCCGGATCGCTGAACCGAACCTGAACACTCGTCAAGTTACGCCCACATCCTCCCTGAATGAATACCTCAATTCACTCGAAACAAATCGTCTAACAATTTGATATTACTGGCTCTTC
>JAOTXR010000157.1 GCA_029862285.1 Gammaproteobacteria bacterium | reverse complement strand
GGTGGCATGCACCTGCTGGTCACCGAAACCGGTCCTGACGGTCTCGCCGACCACATGAACGTCATCACTGTACGCAAAGTAGATACGATTGCGACTTCACCATCCGATGTGGATGCACCGGACCTGACGCTCGCCGGCAATGCCTATGCCGCCATCGATGGTAACCAGATCGACGTCTTTCAGTTCCGCGCTGACGGCGAAGTTCGCCAGGTTGCGCAACATCCTCGCGCCGACGGCACCACTGAATTCACAGATCGCCGTGGCGACTGGAGCATGATCGACGACCAGACAATCCGTATCTGGCTGGAAGGCCAGGACGCGCCGGAAGATGCGTATGTCGTTGCCGGCCTCGGTCAGGACGAGATGCTGGTACAGACACCTGAAGATATCGCCGCGGGTACCGAGCGCTTCGTGACGCGCATCGTGCCGGTGGAAATGGACGCTGTCACCGGTGGTTACGACCTGCTCGATGAAAGCGGTGCCATCGGTGCTGAGTCCGTGCAGATGTTTGACGACTTCACCGGACAGTATTGGGTTGACGGCTTACTCGATTCGACCTTCGACTGGAGTCTGGACGAGCACGGCGCTGTGGTTATTTGCCTGCGCTCCGACGACAGCTTCAATGTCAGAACGTTGACGCTGCGCATGCTCGCAGGCAGCGCCGCTGGCCAGGCCATGCGTTTTATTGCCGAGCGCCGGGTAAACGGTCTGCTGGCCGCCGATGAGGAGACCGGTCGGGCCATGACCGTACTCACTGTCCTACACGAGGGTTGATAACGATCCGCCAGGCTACTTACGGCCGCCTTCGGGCGGCCGTTTTCTTTTGCACCCGCCAAGCGGCATAGACACCGTTGCCGTACAATAAGCGTTCAATTAACCCGGGGGACGTGCATGGAAATCAGGGCGCTGGAAGAAAGCGATCTGCCACAACTCGCTGTTTTGTTCGATCAATACCGGGTCTTTTACAATCAGACATCTGACATCGAGGCCGCACGCGGTTTCCTGCAACAACGTTTGACTCGTGGTGATTCAGCGATTATTGGCGCAATCGTCCACGACGTGCTAGTGGGATTTACCCAACTCTATCCGACGTATACCTCAGTTAGCCTCGGGCGTATCTGGATTTTGAATGATCTGTATGTATCGGCCGACGCCCGCCGGCGTGGCGTCGGTGCCGCACTCATGCATGCCGCCCAGGAGTATGCGGAAGTTACCGGTGCCCGCGGGCTGGCGCTGGCGACTGCCGTCGACAATCGCAAGGCACAGGGTTTGTATAAAAAACTGGGCTGGACCCGGGATGAGGAGTTCTGCCACTACGAATACAATATCGTGCGCGGCTGACACCCTGCCCTGTTATCACGCCTGGGGTTAGCTCTCTGCAGGCTTGCAAAATTCCACGGCACACCGGCTTTGGATTCAACCTGATCACCTTACTGGTGGATTGAGAAGCCAATATGACCAAGAACCAACTCGTCCGCGCGGCGGTCTTTTGCGTGTCCTTGCTCGGTCTTGCGACCGGATGCGGTGATCGCCCGTCCGCACCCGCCGCGCCTCTCGCCACACCGGCAGATCTGGCAACCCACACCAACGAATTCAGGCGGGTTATAGAAACAGTCAGACCCGGGGTCTGGGTTGCCATCGGTTACGGACTGGCAAACTCCATTTTGATCGAAGGCGACGATGGCCTGATCGTCATCGACACGATGGCAAGCATGGAAAGCGGGCGGCAGGTTGCCCGCGAATTTCGTGCGCTTACTGACAAGCCACTGCGCGCCATAATCTACACCCACAACCATGCGGATCATGTTTTTGGTGCCCAGGCATTCATCGAGGAGCTGGCAGTCGATGATTTCCCGGTCGAAGTCTATGCCCATGAAACGACAGAAGCACTGGTATACCGGATGGTCAACGTTTTCAGACCCATTTTGACAGCCCGTTCTTTTCGTATGTTCGGCACGCATCTGGATGAGGCAGGCCTGGTCAATGCCGGAATCGGCAAGCAGCTGGAAGTCAGGTCCGACAGCGCCTTTGGTTTTGTCCCGCCAACCCAGACGTTTAGCGATCAACTGAAAATTGCGACCGCCGGTATCAGCCTACAACTGATTCATGCGCCGGGCGAGACAGATGACCAGTTGTTCGCATGGTTTCCCGAGATGGGTTTGCTAACCCCGGGTGACAATCTCTACAAGACTTTCCCCAATCTCTACACCATACGCGGCACGCCGTACCGGTCACTGAAAGACTGGTCACGCAGTCTCGATCGCATGCGCGCGTTGCCGGTGGAATTTCTGGTTCCCAGTCACACCCGCCCGGTTACGGGAGCCAAAGCGATAAACCGGACGCTCACCGACTATCGTGACGCCATCAGCTTCGTGCACGACCAGACTATCCGCCGGATCAACCAGGGAATGACCCCGGATCAGATAGTTCAGACTGTCCGTTTGCCGGAGCATCTCGCGCAATCGCCGTTTCTCAAGGAATTCTACGGTACGGTCGCGTGGTCGGCACGCTCGGTGATGACCGGTAATCTCGGCTGGTTCGATGGTAATCCGGCGACGTTGCAGCCGCTGTCGCCGACCGCACGTGCCGGGCAAATGGCATCGCTGGCCGGAGGACTGGTGCCCTTGCGGGACGCAGCCGTCGCGGCGCTGCAGGCGGGCGACACACAATGGGCACTGGAACTCAGTGACTACCTGCTGACACTCGATCGCGATGATCAGACGGCAATAGATTTACGTGTCGCCGCGCTGGAACAACTCGGTGGCAAAGCTTCGAACCCGAACGCAAGGCACTATTATCTCAGCAGCGCGCTGGAGTTTCGTGACGGGCTGCGTTTTGAACCTTTGAATAAACCTACCGATGAAATGCTGACGACGATTCCGCTGTCCAACCTGTTTGAAGCGCTGCCGGTAAATCTCCGAGCCGAAGCCTGCCTGGACAAACATCAGCGTGTTGGATTCAGCTTCAACGACAACCCGGAACATTGGACGATTGTCATCCGTCGGGGCATCGCGGAAGTGATGCCGGAATTGGCGGACGATCTCGACATTCAGGTCCGCAGCGACTCGCTGGCGTTCAAAAAACTGCTCGCGGGAACTGGCCAACCGCTGGCGACGCTGCTACTCGACTTTGATTTTCCGGTGGGCAACTCAATACAGTTTGCCTCCTTCATGAACCTGTTTCGAGCAGGCAACTCGGCACCGGAGCCGGCGCCACTGGCAGCCCCACCCTAATCGTTCAGTGATGCACTGGCAGCCTCGCGCACTCGCCGCTCGGCGTCTGCCAACGCCAACTGCAGCAAACCGGGAGCTCGCGGATCCTCAATTTCAGTTAGTGCGTCGACCGCCTCGAGACGAACATCGGCATCAACATCGTGCATGGCATACGCGAGCGCTGTAATTGCCTTGCTACCGCCAATCTCTGCCAGCATTTCAACCGCCGTTTCGCGCACGTCACGATCGGCGTCGTCCAGCGCCGCTACCAACAACTCAAAGGCAATATTTGCAGATACGCTACCCAGCGCCTCGACCGCCTCAAGCCGCACCCGCACTGACGGATCGCGCAGCACGACTGCCAGGGCTCGCGTTGCATCAGGGCCATCGATTTCCTCCAGGCCACGGATTGCCTCGATACGCTGCGCCTCGCTGGAATCCGTCAATGCCAGTTGCAGGTCTGCAAGGATCCCGGTCTGTTGAGGTATTGGGCGGGGGACCTGCACTCTCCACTATCTGGCGCTCCGCCGAGGCAGCAATCGGTGACAGCCCGATGCTGCCGGTGATACTCCTGCCGGAAGGTCATGAAATCGAGTTCATCGGCAAGCTGGTCGGAAAGGCGTTTTTTGTTGCGGCACCAGACCCGGCCCTGCGTGCAGCATTGCTGGGGCAGGCCAGCACGCTGATCAGCGATCATCCCGCGTCAATCGAACTGGCCCGGTTAATGCGCATACCTGTCGTCAAGCTGCCGCCCCAATGAAAGTTTATTAGGCTTTCGCGGCCTGGCGACGACGGTTCCACCGTTCGGCAACCGGAAAAGGCAGATAACAGAGGAAACAAACAACAACGGTGATCAGGCTCAGGCTCGCGACGTACCAGGGCCATGGCCCGAGATAATCGATCAACGATGGTTGTAATGGTTTGTGAGCGAGATAAAGATAATTGGTACCAAGCACAATGTTTAATGGATAGATCAGTGCTGCATAGGCGACGGTGGCGCCAAATGCCTTGGCAATCGATTGCAGTTTCGGTCGCCAACCGTATACCACAGTGGCGTACAAAACCGCCGTCAACACCAGACCATGCCCACTGAAGAACGTCAGGAATATCGGATGCGGATAGGCATGCTGCAGATCGGGTGTCAGGAGGGCGGGTATCGAACCGCCCAGTCCCCAGAAATAAGCAACTTCATATACAAGATACTTTCGGCGCCACAACATAAAGGCACTCAGCAACAACGCGGCACCACACAGATGCAACGGCAAGTGCGTCCTTAGCGGCAAATCATAAATCGCGACACGCAACCAGATACGCAGTATTTCGTGACCAATAAGCAAGACGCTCAGCCATGCGCCCAATTTGAAATGCCACCGCTGTTCGATTGCGTAACGAACGACGACTGGCAACGCCACCGCGAGACACACAGTTATCAACAAGCCCAGCTTGTGGGCAATATCGAATGGAATGAATTGTTCGTTCATGCTCAGGGTCGCGTGTGCGCGGCAACTGCGACTGACCTGTCTACAAACTCAAGGCCGTAACGCGAGAGCGGGGAACCGGGCGAACCGAGATTCGAGCCTTCACTGCCCGGTGATCAGATACAACATCGGTCAGCGTCTCGTAAGAACGAAAGTCCAACTCGGATGACACGAATATCCAGTCGAGCCTGCGATCAAACAAGGCGTGAGTTGCCAGGCTCTGCGACTCGGGCTCATGGGTAGACAAGCCGAATTCTTCGACTAACCGGCGCAGCAACTTTCTGCGACCATTCCACACACTGTTGAAATCTCCCATTAGTACGAGGGGACGGGCACGACTTTCGATGACTTGCATCAATTCTGTGATCTGCCGTTCGCGGACGCGCACATTGAGGAAGTCCAGGTGCACCGAAACGACGTCGACCAGCAGATCTGGCCGCCCGGGCCAGGCTACCGTTGCCACAACGAAACCCTTTGGCATCGCGACCGTAGTCCGGCGGAATGTTACAGCCAGCGGATCCCGCAGACGTAACCTGGAGATTATCGCTGTACCGTGCGAAAGGGCTGGAAAATAATCATGCTCGCCACGGACGTAATAACCGAAGCCACCGGACTCGGCCAGGTAGGCCACGTGACTGAAACCACCACTCCAGACAGACGGGCCGTCTGCCTCCTGTAATGCCGCTACGTGCGGTCGTTCGCGGCTCAATACCATGCTGATTGCATCGAGGTTGCGCAGGTGCCGGCGTGTGCCTTGAAACAACTGATGAATCCCGTCACGGCGCCCATGCGCAACATTGAGCGTCGCAACGGTCAAATACGTGTTCCGCAGGGAAACCGGCTGGAAATCGAAAGCCTGCTGATACCCGGTCTCTTGCACCACCGGCACGACCCTGCGTTCTATGCCCGCGCAGCCGCAGGCCAACGCAACGGCGACCAGACAGACCAGTGACTTGCTATGCAACCTAATCAACGCGACCCCACGAGCGACAATACAAGCATAGCCGCCCGCCAGCCTTTCCGCCATGCGACAAAGGGCGCAACACCTTGCGATTCGGTAGC
>JAOTXR010000156.1 GCA_029862285.1 Gammaproteobacteria bacterium | reverse complement strand
GACGACTACATTGGCGCCCAGCGCCGCCATGGCCGCGTTCTTGTCCTTGTTATTTCCTTCGGGCACAAAGATCGTGCACGGCACGTCATAGAGTTTCGCGGCAAATGCCAGCGATTGACCATGATTGCCACGGGTGGCCGTGACCAATCCCCGCAACCGTTCCATGGCCGGCATCAATGCCAGCAAGTTCAACCCGCCACGGATCTTGAACGAACCGATCGCGTGTGTGTTCTCGAGTTTGACCTGCGCCGCGCAACCCAGGCTTTGCGACAGCAAGGGATGTGAGACCAATGGTGTATACGCCAACCGCTCACGGATGACTTCGTGAGCGGCGTATACGTCCTCGAGCCCTACCGGTGTATGACTTACGTCGTCCTCAGACGACCCTTCGCTTAATTGTGCTGTATTCAACATGCTCTGCTCTCTTTAATTTCAAGTTGATAGGTATCGCTTTGCAGGAGCAGGACGGTCGCTACATCGAACAATTTTTCCAGTTGCCGCATGAGCACATCAATTGAGCGCTCCGGGGATACAACGTCCAGCTCCATATCGAGTTGCCCGTCGTCGCCGGCGCTGGCCGCGTCAATGCGTACCAGTGAGAATCCGCGGCGCTCGACGAGCCCGATAATTCGCAGAATGGCGCCCTCAGCCGTATTAACGGACAATTTCAGGGTGTGTTTCATTGTTCTACGCCTCTTCCATCATTGTTGAGTTGGATTTCCCCGGGGGGACTAGCGGCCAGACATTGGCCGCAGGATCAATACGCACATGTGCAAGCACAGGTCCGTCAGAATTGAGTAAGGTTTTGATCGCGTCGCCGACTTCATCACGGCGCTCGACACGAAATGCAGGAACGCCAAATGATTCGGCAACCTGCACGAAATCCGGATTGTCCGACAGGTCGACCTCGCTTTGCCGACCGTCAAAGAACAGATCCTGCCATTGCCGCACCATGCCGAGGCAGGAATTATCCAGCAGGACAATCTTGACTGGCAGCCGATAACGATTGATCGTCGCCAGCTCCTGCACATTCATCATGATCGAGCCGTCACCGGTGATGCAGACGACACAGGCGTCGGGGTTGCCAAGCTGTGCGCCTATCGCCGCAGGCAAACCAAAACCCATGGTTCCGAGACCGCCGCTGGTGAGATGACGCTCGGGGCTGGAGATCTGGCAGTGTTGCGCCACCCACATCTGGTGCTGGCCCACATCGCAGGTGAGCAACAGGTTGTCGTCGGCCTCTTCGGAGAGCTGGCGTAGCATTGCCGGCGCGTAAACTCCGTCACCCGGCGCGTCATAGCGCCACGCGCCCTTCACTTTGTCTCTTTCGCACTGGGCCTGCCAGGCCTCGATACCCGCGGCAGCGGGCAGCGTCGCGAGACTCTTGTTCAGATCGCCAAGCAAAGCGACATCGGCAGTACGCAGCTTGCCGATTTCGCTTGGATCGGCATCCATGTGAATCACTTTCGCATGCGGTGCAAAGCCATCGAGATTGCCGGTAGCCCGGTCGTCAAAACGGGCGCCAACACAGATCAGCAAATCGCAATTCTGCACCGCTTCGTTAGCGGCACGAGTACCGTGCATGCCCAGCATGCCGAGGCATTGCCCGTGTTGTGTCGGAACAGCGCCGAGACCCTTTAATGTAGTCACTACGGGGATACCGCTCATCTCGGCATAACGACGAAATGTATCGACAGCTTTGGCAATAACAATGCCACCGCCGGCGTATAGCACCGGTTTTTCGGCGAGACGAATCATCTCGGCGGCCCGCGACGCTGCCGCCGGCTCCGGTGCCCGGGAGGCCTGCTGCGGACCCGCGAGTAACGGATGTAAATCGGTCTGTGCGGTGGCGACATCTTTGGGTAAATCAATAAGCACCGGACCCGGACGACCCTCGGCTGCGATACGGAACGCCTCGCGCATCACCCGGGGTATGTCGGCCACATCACGCAACAGGAAGCTGTGTTTCACCACCGGCATCGTGATGCCGTAAATATCGACTTCCTGAAACGCATCGGTGCCCATTAATGGCGTTGCGACCTGGCCGGTAATCGCAACCATGGGCACTGAGTCGGCGAAGGCGTTCGCAATCCCGGTGACCAGGTTGGTGCCACCCGGCCCGGAGGTGGAGATACAGACACCCACCTTTCCGGTCGCGCGCGCATAACCGTCTGCGGCCAATGCGGCACCCTGTTCGTGACGCACGAGTATGTGTTCAAGCGAACTGTGATACAGCGCGTCATAGACCGGCATGATCGCGCCCCCCGGATAGCCGAAGACCGTGTCGACCCCTTCGGCCTCCAGGGCAGCAATAACCAGGTGTGCGCCGTTCATACTGGTGCGCAGCTCAGGCCGCACGCGCCCTCCTGGTCTCGGGAGCGGCGATACGCGCAGCTTCCGGCGTTGTGCTGTCGACGTCTTCTTTTGTGTACAGCTCCATTTGTCTAATTCCTGCGGGTTCCAAAAATTGAGGTCAAAAAAAACCCCGCTGTCCGTTTGCCGGAGCGGGGTTTTCTGATATTTGCTGTTTGGCTTAGCTCAGAATCCCGCTCCTTGTGCTAATAAGGATTACGATAATCAGGCTAAGCAGTACGACAGACAGCAGCGCGACGCGGCCCTTGAGAACCACGTTGTTATCGAGTTTTGCGATGCGCACTGTTGGTTTCATTACGAATGTCTGTCCATTAGTCAGCCCGATCAAATCACGGTATAACTCTTTGTGTCAACCGCCTTTGTCCGTATTCCACATAACGACCGGACGCAGGCAGACTAAAATGAACCACCAGGGGCGGCCCAGGATGTTCGGCGCCGGTTCACGATCAGCGAGAAGCGTGTAAATGACTGATAAACGTAAATATTCCAGGATTGTCGTTGATGGCACCGAGCGCGCGCCGAGCCGCGCCATGCTGCGAGCCGTCGGCTTTGGCGATGCCGATTTTAGCCGCCCACAGGTCGGTGTTGCGTCAACCTGGAGCATGGTGACACCTTGTAATATGCACATCGACGGGCTGGCCAGGACGGTGGCCGAAGCGGCCGACTCGGCCGGTGCCAAAAGCCTGATTTTCAATACGATTACTGTTTCCGATGGCATCTCCATGGGAACGCCCGGGATGCGTTATTCACTGGTATCCCGAGAAGTAATCGCCGACTCGATCGAGACAGTCGTGGCTGCCGAGGGTTTTGACGGGATCGTTGCAATCGGCGGTTGCGACAAAAACATGCCGGGCTGTGTGATGGCGATTGCGCGCCTGGATCGGCCGGCGATCTTTATTTATGGCGGCACGATCCGACCCGGTGTCTGCAACCGCGATATCGTTTCGGTGTTCGAGGCAGTCGGTGGTCACGCCGCCGGTAAGGTCTCAGACGAACAACTGACCGAAGTCGAGAAGACGGCGATCCCCGGGGCCGGTTCCTGTGGTGGCATGTATACCGCCAACACGATGGCATCGGCAATCGAAGCGCTGGGCCTGAGTCTGCCAAACAGTTCGGCCCAGGATGCAATATCTTCGAACAAGACCGATGACTGCCGTCGTGCCGGCGAAGCAATCTGTCACCTCTTAGAGAAAGATATTCGACCCTCACAGATTCTCACTCGTGAAGCCTACGAAAACGCCATCACGGTTGTGATTGCTTTAGGTGGGTCTACCAATGCCGTATTGCACCTGTTGGCGATGGCGGCCTCCGGTGGCGTCAAGCTGACGCTGGATGATTTCAGCCGCATCGGCAAGCGGGTACCGGTTCTGGCCGATCTCAAACCCAGTGGCCGTTTCCTGATGTCGGAACTCATTGCGATTGGTGGCATTCGACCACTGATGAAGACACTGTTGGAAACCGGACTGCTGCATGGTGACTGCCTCACCGTAACTGGCAAAACGCTGGCAGAAGATCTTGCAGACACAGCGCCGTATCCGGAAGGACAGGAAATAATCCGTTCAATGTCAGATCCCGTAAAGAAGGACAGCCACCTGGTAATCATGCGCGGCAACCTGGCGCCCGAGGGCGCAGTTGCAAAAATTACCGGAAAAGAAGGCGATCAGTTTTCCGGCAAGGCCCGTGTATTCGATTCAGAAGAAAAGGCGTTGGCTGCGATACTCGATGGCACGGTCGTCGCGGGAGACGTGATCGTTATTCGCTACGAGGGTCCCAGGGGCGGCCCCGGCATGCGTGAAATGCTGAGCCCGACATCTGCGTTGATTGGCAAGGGTCTCGGCGATTCGGTCGCGTTGATCACCGATGGTAGATTTTCCGGTGGCAGCCACGGTTTTGTAGTCGGCCATGTCACCCCGGAGGCGGCGGTCGGCGGTCCACTCGCACTGGTCCAGGATGGCGATCCCATCACTATCGATGCAACCGCCCGGGCGATCAATGTGGATCTGCCCGAAGAGACGATGGCCAAACGCCGCTCGGCATGGTCGGCACCGCCACTCGAGGAACACGGCGTTTTAGGCAAATACGCCCGCCTGGTCGGCAGTGCCTCCACCGGTGCCCGCACCGATACGGCCTAGCAGGCAGGAATACCGGATCGGGACACAGCCGATCCGGCCCAAATTGCTGCAAAATCTCAGGCCGACCCACTATTCTCTACTTAAACTAGGGGTAATCCACGATTAGGAGCCCCCGGGTCGAATGCTAAATTTTCACGAACCGGTGGGCGCGGCGCTGCCCGGTACGAGAAAAAGTGCCGCTGGAGTGGGGATAGACCGATGCTCGTTGCCGTGGCCACACTGGGTGGACTGACCTTCCTGATTGCATCCGCGCTGGTCATCGCCCAGAACAAACTGCATGTCGACGAAGACCCACGCATCGAGCCCGTGTACGACCTGTTGCCACATACAGATTGTGGCGCCTGCGGGTTTCCGGGCTGTCGTGCGTTTGCCGAGGCCCTCGCTACCGAGCAGGCGGTTCCGGGGCAATGCACCGTTGGCACTGAGGAAGACAAGTCGGCCGTAGCAGACATTCTGAGTGTCGAGGTCGGCAACGTGGAAAAAGTTGTGGCGCGACTTGCCTGTGCCGGGGGTGCCAACGTTGCACGCATGCACGCGTACTATGAAGGACTGGATTCCTGTCGCGGCGCGACGTTGGTTGCCGGTGGCGGTAAAGGCTGTTTCTGGGGCTGCCTGGGTCTCGGCGATTGCGAAGTAGTCTGTGATTTCGATGCCATCGACATGTCGCCTGAAAAGCTGCCGGTGGTTAACGAAGACCTCTGCACTGCGTGTGGCGACTGTGTCGATGCCTGCCCCAAGGATCTTTTTTCTTTACACCCGGTCAGTCACCGGCTATGGGTCGCGTGTAAAAACCTGGAATTTGGCGATCCTGTACTCGAGGATTGCGAAGTGGCCTGTACTGCGTGTGGCAAATGCGCCAAAGACGCCACCGGCGGATTGATCGGCATGCAGGACAATCTGGCGGTCATTGATTACACCCGGTCACACGGGCAACGCCAGGCAATCGATCGTTGCCCAACCGGCGCTATAGTCTGGTTCGACACCGACACCGGAGCAAAAAAGGGCCCGGCTGCACAAAAAATATTCCGTCAAAGCGCTCGTGACGTGGCGCCCACCTGAAACTTTATCAACAGGTCAACCTGAGAATGCGTAACAAGCAAAAGAGCTACAAATATCCTGGCACTCGCGCTGCAATGGACGGCAATACGGCCGCGATCATGTGCGAACGCGAGTCCACCGATGGTGCAGGCGCCTATCCCATAACGCCGTCGACTCAAATGGGCGAGTACTGGGCCGAGGCTGCGGCGAAAGGTCATAT
>JAOTXR010000001.1 GCA_029862285.1 Gammaproteobacteria bacterium | reverse complement strand
TTCGTGCATGATCAGGCCGCCGATGGTGTCGTATTCCTCATCGCTCAACTCACAGTCGAAGTAATCATTAAAGTCCTCGATGCGGGTGAGCGCGCGCACCCGGAAACGTGAATCCCCTTCGCGCTGGATATAGACATCTTCGACGATGTCGTGTTCGTCATCAATATCACCGACTATCTGTTCGATGACATCTTCGATCGTTATGAGTCCGGATACGCCACCGTACTCGTCGACGACTACAGCCATGTGATTACGGTTGGCGCGAAACTCTTTTAGCAACACATTAAGGCGCTTGCTCTCAGGAATGAATACCGCCGGCCGCAAACATTCGCGAATATCGAAACGCGCCTGACCGTTTTCGGCAAAAAACCGCAGCAGGTCTTTTGCCAGCAGTATGCCGGCAACTTCATCGCGGTTTTCGCCCACAACCGGAAATCGCGAATGACCGGATTCCACTATGGTTTGCAGCAAGTCACTGGGTTCGGCATCACGTTCGACCACGACCATGTGGGCACGCGGTACCATGATGTCGCGCACCTGTGATTCGGCCACATGCAGGACGCCTTCCAGCATGCGCTGCGCATCCTGATCGAAGAGGTCGCGTTTCTGAGCTTCTCGCAGAAGCTCTAGCAGCTCATCGCGGTCCCGAGGTTCCCCTGCCAGCTGGTGCAGCAATCTGCGTAACCAGTTGGGGGCTGCGGAACCGTTGCTACTCGGAGGGTGGTCGTCTGTCATCGGGGAGGGATTATCCTCCGGGCTTTGCGGCCGGATCGCCGGCCTCGTAGGGATTGGAATAGCCCAGACGAGCGAGGATGTCCACCTCACAGGTCTCCATTTCGGCCGCCTGTGGTTCATTTTGGTGGTCAAAGCCCTGTAAATGCAGGATTCCGTGCACTACCAGGTGGGCCCAGTGCGCATCGGCGGGCTTGCCCTGGGTCTGTGCTTCTGCGACAACCACCGGGGCACAAATGACCACATCGCCCAGCAGCTTCAGCCCGGCTTCCGGCGGAGCATCGGCGGGAAAGGCGAGCACATTGGTGGGTCCGACTTTGTCGCGGTAGGTTTGGTTCAGATGCGCAATTTCCGGTTCATCCACAATGCGCACGGTCAATTCTGCGTCCTGGTTGGTCCCGGACAGCGCCGCCGCAGACCATTGTCTGATGGCATCTGCGTTCGGTAGTTCTGGCACGGCTGACGCGTACTGCACGTCGACGGATTCACTCATGTATCACGATTTTTCCTGTCGCCGCGTTTCTCATAAGCATCCACAATGCGCTTGACCAGCGGATGGCGCACGACATCGCGTGCATTGAAGTGGGTAAAGTGCACGCCCTTGACATCGGCGAGCACCTTTATCGCGTCACGTAAGCCCGACTCCCGGTGACCCGGCAGGTCTGTCTGCGTAATATCGCCGGTAACTACCGCTTTGGAACCAAAACCAATGCGGGTGAGGAACATCTTCATCTGTTCGATCGTCGTGTTCTGCGCTTCGTCGAGTATCACGAAGGACTCGTTCAATGTACGGCCACGCATATACGCCAGCGGTGCGACTTCGATTATGTTGCGATCTATAAAACGTGCAACTCGATCGAAACCCAGCATCTCATAGAGCGCATCGTAAATGGGCCGCAGGTAGGGATCGACTTTTTGGGTGAGATCACCTGGTAAGAACCCCAGCCGCTCGCCAGCTTCCACGGCCGGGCGCACCAGTACGATGCGACGCACCGTTTCGCGTTCCAGTGCATCAACGGCGCAACCGACCGCCAGGTAAGTCTTACCGGTACCGGCCGGGCCGATACCGAAAGTCAGGTCTTTACCGCGTATGTTGCTGACGTAATCCTGCTGGTTCCCGCCACGCACCCGAATCAACGTGCGACGCGTTTTTATCAGCAGTTGCTCATCGCTCTCGCTGACGCCATCCATGCCGAGATGCTGCAATGACAGGTGCACCATTTGCGGTGTCAGGGTTTCTTTTTCGGTTAGCCCAAACAACTCACAAAGCACCTCGCGACCGGCGCTGGCGGCCTGCGGCTGACCTATTACACGGAAGTGATTACCGCGATTGCTGATCTGCACATCGAGGCGCTGTTCCACCTGGCGCAGATGTTCGTCGAGCTGACCGCAGAGATTGGCCAATCGCTCATTGTCGATGGGTTCGAGATCAAATTGCTGAGTAATGGTGTCTGGCAAGGCGGTTAATCGACCTCTAGGCGGTGGCGCGTTGCGCCGGTTCCAGCAGCTGCCCGCGCAACGAATGGGACAGCGCCTCGGTAATTACAACCGTCGCGAATTCACCGATCAGCGAATGATCGCCGTCAAAATTGACCCAACGGTTATTTTCGGTTCTGCCGGCGAGCTGTTGCTGGCTCTTCTTCGACACGCGTTCGACTAACACCAGTTGTTTGCTGCCGACCATACCGCGACTAATTTCAGCAGCCTGTTGATTGATACGTGCCTGCAACAGCTGCAGGCGCTGCTGTTTGACTTCGTGAGGAACTTCATCCGGCAATCCCGCAGCGGGGGTGCCCGGCCGGCGGCTGTAAATAAAACTGAAGGACTGATCGAATCCAATTTCGGCGATCAGGTTCATCGTCGCCGCGAAATCCTCATCCGTCTCGCCGGGAAAACCGACAATGAAATCCGACGAGATACTGATGTCCGGGCGCACCTCGCGCAGCCGCCGAATTTTTTGCTTGTACTCCAATGCCGTGTGACCGCGTTTCATCAGCGACAGTATTCGGTCGGAGCCACTTTGCACCGGCAGGTGCAAATAATTGGCCAACTTGCCCACCGCGGCGTAAGCCTCGACCAGGCTGTCGGAAAACTCCACCGGATGCGATGTGGTAAAGCGAATACGCTCGATACCGTCGATCGCTGCGACATAGTGTATGAGCGTACCCAGATCAATAATGGTGCCATCGTGCATCGGGCCACGATAGGCATTGACGTTTTGACCCAACAGATTTACTTCGCGAGTGCCCTGCTCCGCCAGGCGAACGATCTCGGCGATGACGTCGTCGAACGGCCGGCTGAATTCCTCGCCACGGGTATAAGGCACAACACAAAATGTGCAGTACTTGCTACAACCTTCCATGATCGACACAAACGCCGTTGGTCCCTCGGCGCGTGGCCTGGGCAGATGATCGAACTTTTCGATCTCAGGAAAGCTCACGTCAACCACGGGCCGTCCATGGTCGCGGTTCGCCTCGATCATTTGCGGCAGGCGATGCAGCGTCTGTGGCCCGAATACCAGATCGACACAGGGTGCGCGCCGGGTGATCGCTTCGCTCTCCTGGCTGGCAACACAACCGCCAACGCCAATGACCGTGCCGGGACGGTCGACTTTGAATTGCTTCCACCTTCCCAGCAGAGAGAAAACTTTCTCCTGGGCCTTTTCGCGTATGGAGCAGGTGTTGAGCAACAGCACGTCGGCCTGGGCCGGATCGTCGGTGATGGTCAGGCCATGGGACTCACGCAGCACGTCGGCCATCTTGGCCGAATCGTACTCGTTCATCTGGCACCCGAAGGTTTTGATATGCAGCTTGCCGCTCATGAGGGCGCCTATTCTACTGGTAATCGGCGACAGTCCCCAGCGGGAACTGCGCCCCTCGGGGAAATAAATCGGCTTTTCGGGGCTGCGTGTGCCTGCAAGACGACCGTGCCCCCGAGGTCGCAGCCCGCGGCACGGCCCTGACGATTACGCTCTTTACTTAACTTGGTGTACATGAAATTTACGCGGCCGGCGGTCTAATCACGATAAACTACCGGTATTACGCTACTGTCAATGGTTCTTTGATTCTATTTGCCAGCCCAATAGAATCACTATTCCTGGCAGCCTTGGGTCCTCCGAAAACAAACACGGAATACAGCGCCAGAACATGACAATAGCTCCCAAGCACCCGGGTCGGCTCAATCTGAAAAAACGTCTACTCAGTGGCGGCGCATGGGTATTGGGCGGTTTCGTTGTCAATGCCTTCGCCGGTCTCGTGGTCACTGCGTTGTTAACACGCATCCTCGCGCCGGCAGAGGTCGGTTTGTATTTTCTCGCCTTCAGCCTGGTCATAACCGGATCGGGACTGATTCAGATTGGATTGAACCGCAGCGTCGTGCGATTGACTGCTGAGGCGATGACGCTAAACCAGCCGCGGCGGGCCCGAGACACGATCGGCAAGGCCCTGCTGCTCGTCGCCGTGCTGGGGGGCATCGTCGCTTTAATGCTAAACACCGGTGCCGGGCGGGAACTCGTAGACGCCGCTTTTCCCAAGTCCGATATCGGACACTATCTTCTGGCATTGAGCATCTGGCTTGGCGCCAGCGCACTGCGCAGCCTGACCGCGGAGTCATTTCGCGGCCTGCACGATTACAGGATGGCGGCACTGGGGCAACGCATCCTGCCAAACATACTGCTGGCCGGCGCGCTCACAGTGATCTGGCTGGACGGAACCGGTTTCACCATTGGCGAGGTGTTTTTTCTCGCGGCCGCAATTGCGCTGATCGTATTTGCCGGCACCGGTCTGTTACTGCTGCGCCGGGTGATTCATTACAGTGGGGACGAATCAATAGCCTATCCGAGAATACTCCACTCCTCGCTGCCCCTATTCATCAGCCAGGCACTCGCCCTGGCGATGGCCCAGGCACCCATCTGGATACTCGGTGCCACCCAACCGGAAGTGGAGATCGCGAATTTCGGCACAGCCATGCGTCTGGCAATGATCACCTCCATGCCGTTGCTGGTAGCCAACAATGTGATCCAACCCACCGTGGCGAGCCTCTACAGCGCCGACGAACACACGCGACTTTCCCGGGTCATGAGCGCATCCGTTGCACTGATATCGTTGCCGGCAATTCTGCTGTTCCTGGTATTCGCACTGGGCGGAACGGAAATCCTGACATTCCTGTTCGGCAGGCCCTACGGTGATGCCCACGCAACCCTGGTTATTCTGTCCGCAGGCTTGCTGATAAATGTCTTGTCCGGATCGGCCACGGTAGCGTTGGCAATGTCAGGACACGAGCGCCACGTACTCAAATCAGCTGCGAGTGCGGCGTTCATCAGCGTTGCTGCCAGTATTGTGCTGGTTCCCAGGTACGGTGCAGAGGGCGCAGCGTTTGCTGCCAGCCTCGGGTTGGTCATGTACAATGCATTACTTTGTTGGCACAGCAAGGCAATTCTTGGCCTAAAGACCTACATCAGGCCCGCCGGTTTCATGGAGTTAGTGCGACTGGTCAGGCAGCAAGCCGCGAACCTGGCAAATAATCCAAAGTGACCTGGACGGATCAAAACATCGTCTTTCTGATCTCACTGCCGCGATCAGGTTCGACGCTTCTGCAGCGTATCCTCGCGGCGCACCCGGACGTTCATACCAGCCCGGAGTCCTGGCTGCTGCTGCCACAGCTCTACGCCATGCGCCAAGGCAGCGTGTTCAGCGAATACGCACACACGACAGCCGCAGCGGCCATCAGTGAATTTTGCAGTCATCTGGAAGGCGGAGAGGACGCATACTATCGGCGCGTCGGCGAGTTGGCAGTCCGGTTGTTTGCCGACGTCAGCCCCCCGGAGCGTCGATACTATCTTGAAAAAACGCCCCGCAATAACCTGGTCCTGGACGAACTGCTGCGCGCCTTCCCACAAAGCCGCATTATTTTCCTGTGGCGCAACCCACTGGCATGCGCGGCATCCATAATTGAGACTTTCGGCAAAGGCCGGTGGAACCTTTTCAAGTCGGCTGTCGATCTCTACGATGGGCTCGACAACATGACATGTGCCGCACGGGATTACCCCGACAGAATAAAAGCGATTCAATACGAATCCCTGCTCAAAGCCCCTGACGAAACCATCGATGAACTGCTCGCTTACCTGGACTTGCCGGTTGCAGAACAGCTTAGCGAGCAATTCGCCTCGATCCAGCTTGCAGGCCGAATGGGCGATCCATCCGGCACCAGGGAATACTCCTCGCTAAGCCAGGCTCCGCTGGAAAAATGGAAAGAAACTTTTGCCGGAATGGCGAGACAGCGCTGGGCCAGGCGTTACCTCGAATGGATCGGTCCAGAGCGCCTGGAAGTCATGAGGTACAGCCACGCAGACCTCGAAACCGAACTGGAATCGATTCCGACACGCTGGGCGGGCACAGGCTCCGACCTTGCCCTTATGGGTTACGGCTACCTGGAACGCAATTTGCAGTTGAAGTTCGCGCGTTACCTGGTCCGTACCCGCAAGCAAAAGCGCGTCAGACGTCGCTACTTCTAATGAGCCTGAAGATCTTGTTCGCACATTCCCGCTACCAACAGCGCGGGGGCGAAGACCAGGTGGTCGATGCCGAAGTCGACATGCTGAGCCGCAGGGGGCATGACGTACGCCTGTACGAGCAACACAATGACAGCATCGGAGATATGTCCCGGGCACGACTCGCGACTCAAACCATCTGGTCGCGGGATTCCGCCAAGAAATTCGAGCAAATTGCGCAAACGTTCCGCCCCGACCTGGTACACGTCCACAACACATTTCCATTAATTTCCCCATCGATTTACTGGAAAGCAACCAGTATGGGGACCCCCGTCGTCCAGACGCTGCACAACTTCAGGTTGCTCTGCCCTCAGGCGATGCTGCTGCGCGCTGACAAGGTGTGCGAAAAATGCGTGAATCATATCCCGTGGCAGGCCGTTCGGTACCGTTGTTATCGAGACTCTGCAGCCCAGACAGCTGTGCTCAGTACCATGCTTACGGTTCATCGCATGCTCGGTACCTATCGCTCACGGATAGCAGCCTACATTGCACTGACCGAATTCTCGCGCCAAAAGTTCGTGGAGGGGGGGCTCCCTGCCGAACGGATTCATATAAAACCGAACTTCGTAGATATCGACTACCAGTCCGATGGTGCACGCGCCAACGGCCTGTTTGTTGGCAGACTGTACCCTGAAAAAGGCCTGCAGCAGCTGGCCGATGCCGCAGTGTCTGTTCCTGGAGCCAATATCGATATCATCGGCACCGGCCCGCTGGAAAACATGTTGTCGAAACACGGATGCTTCTCTGTGCATGGCTGGAAGACTCCATCGGAAGTCCATGCGGCCATGCGCCGGGCGTCTTATTTGCTGGTTCCCAGCATCTGGTACGAAACCTTCGGCCTGATAGTCATCGAGGCATTCGCAAACGGCTTGCCGGTAATTGCCAGCAGGATAGGCGCGTTGCAGGAACTGGTCACCGACGGCGTCACCGGCTTGTTATTCGATCCCGGGTCTGCTCCGGATCTGCGGGAAAAAATCGCATGGGCGAAAAGTCATCCGGACGAGCTACTGGAAATGGGAAAACGGGCACGCCGGGAATACGAGAGCAAGTACACCTCTGACTCGAATTACCAGACCTTGCTGGAGATCTATCATTCCGTCATGACACCGGACCCATGAACCGCATCACCCGGTTTTTCAAAGTATCCCTGTTCGTCATCCAGCGCGTTCTCGGGAGCCGCCCCTTCCCGTATTTCTTCTTGCGCAGACTCATAACCAGCAAGCCGGAGCTTGCCGCCAGCGGAAAAACAGAACTGGTCATCGAAGGCTACCCCCGCTCGGCCAACTCCTTTTCCGTTGTCGCATTCGAACAGGCGCAGGAGCGTGAAGTGAAGATTGCGCATCATCTGCATGTGCCGGCCCAGGTCATACGCGGAGTGCAGCGGGGCATTCCGATCGTTGTGCTGCTGCGTGAACCGGTTTCTGCGGTCGCCTCGCTGATCGTACGTGAGCCTGCACTCGGTATCAGGGTGGCTCTATGGGACTACATCCATTTTCACCGGACCATTCGCAGGTACCGTGACAGTTTTCTGATTGCCCGGTTCGAGGATATTACCGATGACTTTGGCCGCGTAATCGAACGACTGAATAACAAATGGGGAACGCAATTCCAGGTTTTTGACCACAACGAAGAGAACGTGGCACGCGCCTTTGCCCGACTCGAAAGCCTGGAATCTGGCCGGGAAATCGGAGAGATCAACGAAGACCGCGTGGCGCGGCCGTCCGGACAACGCTCCGAGAAGTCCGCCAGCATCCGCGCGCAACTTCTCTCGCCGGCCTGCGCGAAACGTCTGAACCAGGCCCGGGAGTTGTACGACTCTCTGTGCAAGCCAGATTGAGTCAGGCAGTCCGAAACTGAACCGGCGTCAGTTACGGACGAACCAGAAGGAGCCGGGCTCGCGTTTATCGATCTCATTCGCAAGCACGGGGCATTTGGCGGAAAGTTCCGCGGCATGGTGATGTTTGAGGAAATTCAACGCGCCGATTACCCGAAACTGACTGTTGAAGGACAGGAAGGCTTCCAACAGGTATTGCTCATTCCACAGCCTGACGCGGTCGATTACCCACTCATCCAGATAATCCTTGGGCGTGAATATGTCGTGTACATGAACCAGCACGCCTTTATTTAGCAGCGGGAGAATTTCCAGGTATTCGACAACGACGTCTCCCTGGGGGCGGATAATGTGAGACGAATCGATGAACAGGATGTCGTTTTCGCCCAGGGCTTCGAACAGGCCGCGGTCGGTGTCTTCAACCACCTCCCTGATTACCGAAATACCCAGCTGGCCAAGCCACTCATGCTGGTACGGTTCGATACAAATATGCTCACACCGGTACCCCGATTGCTCCTGCATATTGCGGTTTATCGCATTGCGCGCCATCAATGTAGAGTTGCCGCTACCGATCTCCACTAATCTGGCCGGCTTGAACCTGCGAATGATGCTGTATAGGTATTCTGAATCACCGGAACCGTATGGACCGTTATGATAGTAATACTCGAGCTTGTCCGTCTTTTTGAGCGGGAATTCGAGCAATTCATCGTTATAGTCCAGGCTTTTCAGTATCGATAACTGCTCGGCCACGTTCATGTCAATCCCGGGCAGCGGGCGATCCTCGCGCAGCGATTTCCGCAATCTCCATGTGTCGAAAAGCGGCTCGTAATAATGATCGCGAATCGGGAAGACACCGGTCCAGTTGAAAACCCTTCTGCTGGCGGACAGGTGGTGCACTCCGAGCTTTCTGATAGTCCTGAGCCAGAAAGATGCCAGGACCGTGATCGGCACCATCAACCAGTCTGCGACAGACGCTATGAAAAGCAGAATTCGTTTTCGACCATTATTCATATTAAAAATCCTGCAAAAAGACGCTGGCGTCAGCCATTATCGCGGCGCACGGATTCGGAAATAAGCACCACCGAATATGCCGGTACCGCTACCGCACCGCTTATGCCCGAAACGCGCCGGAACAGCTCCGCGTCATCAAAATCCGCGACATCAACTTCGGCATCGTGTGCCCCACCCGCCGTGACCGTGCTCATCCCGGCAAAAGGGATTCGTACTTCCACCGGTTCGGGACCGGTGTTGACAAGTAGAATCCTGTCGCCGTCGTCGGTGCTCACGTAGGCCCCGGTCAGGGCTCGCACTCGCCTGTCGGCGTAAAAGCCGGTTCCATGGTATTCAGGCGAGTCAGAAATATCCATGACGGCAATCGCCCGCCCCTGCTCCAGCAACCGTTCCAGAAACACATAGGCCACCGTATTGGCATTCCAACCCATGTCCGCCGCGAATGCAGCCATGTTTCTCTTGCCGGGAAAAAGCCCGTGATACAGAAAAGTCTCCCAGGCCGGGTAAACTCTCAACCAGGAAATGAAATAGGCGACATCGAACAACACCCTTGACATGTCGTGTGCCTGAGCAAGTGCATTCCTGGCATCGCTGTCATTGGCAAGCCCGGCCTCCGTAATCCAGATCTTGCGGTCCGGGAAGCGGTTTTCGAGTCGCTGCACGTAAAGACCGGGAAGTTCCTGGGCGCAGGCAAACATCCAGCGCCATTGCACCTGGGCTTTTCTTGTCATACCGGGCAACTCTTTCATCAGGCTCCGCGCCTGCGACATCGGCAAGCGTTTATCGAGCTCGACATAAGGATGGATTATCACGGCATCGGCATGATCGACACCGGCGACAGCCCGGTCCCACTCGGCACGTTGCTCCTGCAGATTCCGAAATTTCCGAACCGCCGGTGTTCTTCCTTCGATTAGCTGACCGACGACGAGACCGACCCGATCTTCCGGATAATGTGCTTCGATATGCGCCGCAATACGGTTTGCCAGCCGCACGTAGACAGATTCATTGAAGGCATCGGTCGCAAACGCTCGTCCACGATACGAACCCTGGGAGAGCTCGTTGCCAAGTTCCCAATAGTACTGGCCGGGATACTCTTTCTTTATCCGGTCTATAGTGACAATCGTGCTTTCGATGGGGCTGGTGAGCAGATTGAGGACCACGAATCGCCTGATCCCGTGCTCTTCGGTAACAGTATGGAAAGAACCGAAATCAACCGGCGGCAGGATACCCTTGTTTCTTTCTCTCGCCTTTCTCTGATTATCGACGAGCTTTTCCCTGCCGGACCGTTCCAGCGCCTCTTCCATGAGCGACCCGGTCTCCCAGTCAAAATAGTTCGCGACCGTGCCACCGGGAAAGCGCAGCGCCCGCACCGGGAGTAGCGACAGCGCCCGATCCATGTCGCCGGAGGCATAGCTTCCCCTGGGCTCTCCGAGGGCGCCCATCGGTGAATTGAAGCCGATGATTCCCGGCTCCAGCACAATCATTTCTCGTGGTTTATTAACGGCGACCGGCGCTGCGACACTGGCACATCCAACCGCCAACATCAGGCAACATACAGAAATCAAGACAGGTGGATGGGTCATCGAACCCGCATTTGATTACGTCTCCGGGATTACGTGTAAACGAAGATACTACGAATAAGTCCGTGGCCGCCGCTACCTTGCGTCACGCACGGGCCACACGTAATACAGCTCTGCCTTGTCCTTTTGATCGATGTTGCCAAAACTCATGCTGACAGGCCGGGCCGGCGAATTCACATTGTCGAGAGTCGTGCCTGACCAGTAGAAATCCAGCTGCACGTTGAGAAAAGGATGCCCGGCAACCAGCGCCGGCTGGTGTTCGCCAAGATCCACCAGACCGAACAACTCCAGCACATTGGGCAGTCGCCAGTCACCGGCCAGCGACGCGTCGGTCAGGCCACAAGCGCCGTTCACGACTAACTGTGGCAGCTGCAGGCTATCCTCCCAGCTAACGCGGCCAAAACAATTGGCGTCCTTGAGCCATACAAGACCCGTCAACCGATCGCTGACACTGCCATCCTGGTTGTCGACGAAACGTGGTTTTGGCCAGGTCACACCGGCCTGCTCCGCGCCATCATCGCCCGATGCGTATTCGGTCGTCTGTCCGGTTGCGGCCACCGGCGCCGGAGGACCGGCGACAAGCAAGGAGCTGTATGCCAGCAGCCCGCACAGCAGAATGATCCGTGATTTTCCATGTAACCAGTTCATGTGTTTGACCATTCCATCAGGGTCCTTTTACCGGCCACACATAGTGAGGCGTTCCGTTCACCGGATGCTGAGACGCGTCTTTCCTCCGGCGTTCCGCATTTCCGCCCGGCACCACCGTTCCCCAGGCACGCGCGATATTGTCGTCGGTGGTCGTAGACGACCAGTAGAACGCATTCTGAACCTGGGTGAATGGATGGCCGACCGGCAGGGCCGGTTGCGTCTCACCGAAATCGATCAGGCTGAGTTGCTCTTTGATATTCGGCAGCCGCCAGTCACCCGGCAGTGAGCCATCGCCAAGCCCGCACTCCGTGTCATTCAACGCTTCCGCGGCCGCGACCGCAGCGGGCCAGTCCAGCTGCCCGAAACACTCGGCGTTTGCCAGCCAGATCAGTCCGGTAAGCATGTCGTAGACCGTTCCATCGGGCCGCAGATCGAAACGGGGCACGGGCATGGATATGCCGTGCTGCAGTTCTCCATCGTCACCCGCGGCGAAACTTGAAACCTGACCGGTTGCACGTTCCATCGCGGCAGGCGGGATGGCGTCCCCGGGTGGCAATATGACCGGCAAACGGCTGACCGGCCACCGCTTCGGACCAATGCGCAACACGTCCAGCAAGTCGCCTTTGGCCTTGTCGATATGAACGCGAATAGTGGTACCGGGCGGATACTCGATATCCAGTCCATCGGACAAATCGCTGTTTCCGCTCAAATCAAAGCGGATCACAAGCGGGTTGCGCAGATCCGCCGAGTCGTTGTGCTCAAAGTCTACAGGCGTTACCAAAATCGGCGGTTGATCCGAAATGATACGTCCGGCATAACGCAAACGATCGGCACCGGCCGTTGCACGCAGTCGCCAGCGGTCGGTGTCGTCCTGCCACAGGAATACATGCCCTTCGACCGCTGGATCATATTGTGGCTCTCCCCGCGGACTTGGTTTTGGCAGTTTGTAAGCATTGGGTTCGCCCAGCTCACCGCCGGCGTCGCGGTTATTGACAGCTTCCGGCTGAAACAGCCTGTCCTGTGTGTACAGGAATCCAATGTCCGTGTCGCCACGCAATGCAATGTCCACGCCATCCCAATTACTCGTTACCGCGCCGGTGGCACTGGCGTAATTGATGCCGGCATACCACTCGTCCCCGGCTTCCAGCTCCACGTCCTGGAAATCGGCCAACCACGGCTCCGCGGCATAGAGTTCAAGAGTTCCTTCATGCTGCGTTCCGTCGCCGTTCATTCGGAACTCGAGCCCGTTCGAAGCGGAATTGCGACCAAGGAACAAGCCCCGATTCGCGCCAGTCTTGAAGACCGGTGTCGGCGGCAAATCGGCCGTGTCAATCAACCAGCCGGCCGGCGAAGGCCGGGCCTCCCCGGAACCCAGGGTCACCAGCCGCGGGTTGATCGTCGTTCCGGACTGCACCGAGTACAGCCCATCAGCATCGGACCGCAATTGAAAATCCACGCCACCCGTTGCGTCGCTTTCATTCGTAGAAAGTGCGAAACCAAAATCGTACGATTGCCAGACCGTCTTTCCGGCCGGTGGCAGCAACTGTGCATCAAGTAATGGCCGGTCCGTCAGTAGATTTATTGTCGTAGCGCTGGCCTGGTCCGTGTGAATTGCACGTAAATGATACGGCCCGTCAAAAGTATCTTTCCAGAGATAAACACCGTCGGCCCCTCCGGCAAGCGAAGCCGGCACTCCGGGAATCAGCTCGGGTTCTGATTCAATGATGCGGATCAGCTGATTGACCGGCATGTCGTCCACTTGCTGCACAACGCCACTCGGCCAGTGCACGGTGATCCGGTCCACCCGATCGTTAGCGGCAAGACCAAAGTGCAACCGTGACTGGTTTTGTGCGAATCCATGCGTGCCGCCGTCTTGCAGGCGCACCTGGGTGCTGCCCCCGGCCAGGACTTCCACAACAGCACCTATGGCCTCGCGGTTCGAAGTGGTGCCCTCCAGGTCGATCTGCAGCCAGTTGTTCTGATTGCCCAGGTTTCGATAAAGGCTGTGTGGCCCCGGGTACGCTTCCATAATCAGGTCGCTGCGGCCGTTGACAATGAACAAATCGAGGAAGCCGTCGAGATCATAGTCGGCAAATGCAACGGAATCTCCGTTGCCGATGGAAGGACCGGTTGCACCGCCGGCAGCAGTAACCTCGATAAAAGTACCGTCGCCCTGATTTTCGAATAGCTGATTCGGGACGTTACTCACAGCGTTACGGTTGACGACGTAGGCATCCACGTCCATGTCGTTATCCAGGTCCGCCATGATGGCCGCCCCGGTCGGGCCGAGGCGCAGGCTACTGGTATTGTCCTGGGAATAGGTACCATCACCGTTATTGATGAACAACCGGTTCAGCTGGGGGCTATCGGAGACTGCGATGTTCTGGATCGTGACATCCTGAATCACGTCCTGTGCGTGGACTTCCATCTCCACCACCGCACCGCCGCCTGTTTTGCCGATGCGAAAATGCCAATAGTCATCAGCGGGCGTGTACCAGACGAATACCCGTAGTGCGGACTCGAGCACAAAAGACGGTTCTCCCTGGACTTGAGGATCCAGCGGGTCCAACGTAATCGAATCATCCGGATCGGCCGGGGTGATTAGCTGTGAAGCGCCGGTCCGGATGGCACTGACGGGAATATTGAGACTGCGGATAATGTTGAGAACCCCGCCACCCATGAAGTCGATAACACCTGGAACGCCGCTCACGCTGGTGTAGGCGAGTTTCACACTATGGTCGTCACTGACGACCTCCGAACGGGTGCCCTGACGCACGACGTACAGGTCCAGCAATCCGTCACCGTTTACATCGGCATGGGCTGCATCGGACATGGCGCCCATCGAAGTAAATACGGGGGCGGCGTTGTTCTGCCACTGTTGGCCGTTCCATTGAAAATAGTCGCCGCGGTTAAGCAGAATATCCGGTCGTTGTGGTGAGTTGGGTCCCAGGAGCAGATAGGCTGACGCGGCTTTTATCCCATCGAGACCGGACGCCGCAGTCACGTTTTCGAACAAAGCCGGTGACACCTGCCGCAGGATGGCTGTATAAAAACCGGCGACACGCGGGCGCGATACCATCAGCATGTCCAGCAGGCCATCGGAATTTTCGTCCAGCCAAACCGGCGCCCGGCCACTGTAGGCATAATTGAGTCCGGTCGCCTGCCCGTCGCCCAACTGCAGCGTCCCCCCGATATTGTCGAAATAAGGCGTATCCGGTATGCCGCCGCCGGCCGTAAAACCACCCACCGCCTTGATCAGGTCCTGGTCACCGTCGTTGTTGTAATCGCCCCAGGTGCAGGCATGTACATCGATGTGACCCATGGCCACATCGTGCTGGTCCTGCACATCGACGAACGTGCCGTCCTGTTGATTCAGGTACAGCGTGGGCGTATGCCAGTGGTTACTGAGATAGACGTCGGGGTAACCGTCGCCGTTTAGATCTCCCCACGACACGCCGAATGAGTTGTCCTGGTCATTGACCCCCGCCGCTATCGTAGCGTCCTCAAACCAGTCGGCCCGTGCAGTTCCGAGCAAGGCGCAAAGAACAGACATCCGGATGACGTTCAGAGTATTCCCGTGTTTTCTTTTTGACCCTGGCACTTGGCATGCAGCCTTCGTTATTGGGAAAACTGGTTGGCCACGGCGCCGTATTCTATGGTGCGGCTAAACATCACCTCGCCGCTGCCACCGTGAATAAAACGGATTTCAACGGTCCTGGGACTCTTGTCCGCGTGCACGATTACATGCAAAAAACCGCCCACGAGGACATCGCCGTTACGGCGGAAACTGGTCCATTTGTATTGCAGGGCGCCACCCCAGCCCCAGGTCGCATTGTGCAGATTGTGGCCGACGCTGAACGAATCACCCAGTGTTCCGGCACAGAACCCCCAGAACGTATCGAAGGAAACACTGTGCATACTGTGATGGTCACCGTAGATGCCAATAAAATTACCCTGTGTACCGTTGAGATTCGGACGCGAATCAAGATCGGTCTTCCAGTCACTCGCTTCCGTTGAATGATATTCGAGCCAGGGTTGTCCCACTTTCGAGAAGCCGGTCTCGAGCAAAAGGATCTTGAAAGCCTGTGCGTCTGTATCCAGATGGTCCATCACATCGTCAATCTGGGTTTGACCCAACATGGGGGTATCGGAAGATTGACCCGTGCCATTCACGTCCGGGTCGAATGCGATGCAATGCTTCTGGATATCGGTACACGCCATCCGCACCGGGCCTATGTCCTTGGCCCAATAAAGTTCATCGGGGCGTAGCGGGTCCGGGTTCTGCTGGCCGTAAAAAGCCTGCCACTCAGCAAATGCGGTTTCCTGCAGACCGCCTGGAGCTCGATCGCAGCCGTGATAAGTATGGTGTCCAACCGGGCCACGACAGTGGTTGCCCGTAACCATATGGTCTCCACCGCTACAGCCATGCGGCAGATTGCGATAGATCCACTGCCTGTCGACCATTTGCCACTTGCCGTCGCTATTGAACAACCCGTAATTGGCCGCCCAGCAAATAGCGTAATCCTCACCGTTGTTGGTGTCCTCCGGGCGACCGCCGGTCACGAAACCCGTCTCGGGATCGTTGACCTCATAACTGTCCACATAGTGGACGTCATCGACGGTTACCATGTACAGCACCGGTGGATCCGCTTCCTGCACGAGCCGGCGCATGGTCTGGAAGGTATCCATTGGATTATATCGGGCTGGTCCGTCGCAGGTTGCAATAATCATTGAGAACGGCGTTACCTGATCGTCCGGTAGCGTCACGAACGAGCCGGTCAGCGTTTGGCTTCCCTGCGTAATTGAGTAGTTGTAGCGCGTGAAAGGTTGCAGGCCGCTGAAGCTAATGAGCTGGGTCGCAAGATACGGGCTTGCAACGCGTTGGTCCGGCGCTGCGATGCTAATAGCCGCCACTGGCTCGATTTCAGCCTGAATACTCTCACCTGAGATCACAACGGCCGTCAGGCGCGCGGTGGTAGTCGTGACATCACCCAGACGAATACGCATCACAGACCCACCATGAAGCGACCGGACATCATGGCGGTCCTCGACAACTGATCCATGACAAAATCTATGTCGGATGGCGGTTTGTCGCCGAAATTCATCACGTGCAGGCCACGCAATGCACCGTTGTAATGCCTGAAAGTCGCGCTGCCGATGTCCGGGCTGAAACCGACACTGAGCACTTTATCGGGATCCACAGTGGCGCCACCGGTGATACTGCCGAGCGCGGCGATACTCTGGACTTTGGAAACGCGATTGGCAGTACCGAGCTCGTACTGATGAATTGATGCCGTTTGCGGGCCACCCGGGCGGTTGTCGATGAACACGAACAGCGCAACGGGACCTGCATCCGGACCTGATGCACTGACGCCTGGCTGGTTGATGGTAGCTGCAGCCTGAATACCAAGATCATCCCAGACTGTCAGGTTGGCGCGATCGCTTTTGTTGAGTTTAAGTTCGACCCGCTTGTTTTCGATTCCGGCAACCGACTCGCGACGGCTTCCGATGCTGATAATCGTTTCCGTTGAAGAGACGGAAAGCGGATGGAAAATTGCAACACCGATCAACAAGGCCCCGAATCCGGTGCTGGCTACCGCATCCAGCCCCACCGGATCGCTGGTCCAAGGCACTTCCAATCCACGCTGCGAACCGTCGCCTGACCAACTGCCCCAATCCCACTGCATGGGATCGATGGTCAGTGAGCGCAGGCTGGGCAGGGCCTCGTTACCGTAATCTGAAGCCGGATTTCCGCCCGCCGCCAATGCGCGGCTGAGATGGTAATAGGCCCAGGGCGATCGAACGCAGGCAGCGAGTGGCGTTTCGGCATTGGCACCGAACAGTAATGAGGTCACCGGGTGCTTGATACAAAGCCGGCGCAGCTGGTCTACCTGTAATGGCCCGGATCCCATCGCTATACGCCCTGCATCGAACTGTCGGGTTCCATGTCCGTTGCCGACAAGTCTTCCATGATGCCGCTGATATTCGCCGATGGTGTCGTGCCAAAATTCAGGATCATGACGCCCCGCAGGCTACCGAGATAAAACTGGTCCAGGCTGCCGCCGGCCTGGCGACGCGCCCCGACAATGATCTCGTTGTCCGGCGACATGGCACCGGTAATCGCGCCAAGCGTGTGAGTCCTTTGCACCGTGCTGCTCTGAACGTCGGTGCCGGTTTCGAACTGGTGCATGCTCAGGGTGCGCGAACCGTCGGCACGATGGTCAATATAGACGAACAAGGTGCATTGGCCGTCATTGGTGACGTTAACGACGTCCCTGCCAACCAGCGATATCGTGTTGCCGTCGTCGTCCCACAGCGTAACTTGTGGTTTAGCGGCAGAATTGAGTTTCAAATGCAGCCCGCGACCGGAACCACCAGACAGCAAGCGTCCGATCAGGAGCAGACTTTCACTAACTCCGGTCGCTTGCGTTTTTGCCAGCTGTACGCCAATCAGGCACGCGAAGCGTCCGGGCAGCATGACAGAACCGATCCTGGCGGGGTCGGAATCCCACGAACGGGTCAGGGCACGGCCAGCGCCGTTACCGGTCCACCAATCGAAGTTGTCGAGCCATTGGCCGGAATCCTGAGTCGCCGGCACAAGCCCCGGGAAACCTTCATTACCGGTCTCGGATGATTCGCCTTGCTCGTTTATGGTCGCGTTGCGAAGCGGATAATAAACCCACGGCGAGCGAATACAGACCGGGACCTGGGCACTCTGCGGCGGGCACGGCACGATGCCCCCATCCGTTAGCCCGACAACTGGCGCCGAAGCCAACGTTGCTACGCCAGACTGCAGCAGACGCCGCCGTCGCGCGGAAAATTGTCGCTTGCCCATGCTCGCTGGTCCCGGTTTTGGTGTTATCGCGAAATTGAAGCAACTTTCAGGTCAGTTTTTGCAGTTAACTGATCTTGAAGCTCCTGGAAATTGAAGCAATTTCCGAGCCATTTTTTCAACTGCCTGATTATAAAGCAGTCAACCGTAAAATTCAGTCCGGCAACACGGGCACTGTAAAGGATTCCGGGATTTATACCGTCCGTACAGCGTTATGTTCGATCCCGGGCAGGAGTTCTAGCGCTCGCAGCCGGAAGAACCCGATTCGAGCGGGAATGCCGGCAAACCGCTGCTGCTTCTGCCTTCTCCGCAGTAAAGATTGGATTGGCGCGTACGCGCGCGGGCCGAGATGGGCGCCTTGTAGGCAGCACCCAGGTAACCCGTGCCCGAGTACGCACGGTTGCCGGTCAAGTCCAGTCGTGTGCCGTTTTCCTCAAACAACGCGAAATAAAAATCCGAGGTAGCATTTTCGTAGGCCGTGTTTCCGGTCACGTTCAGGATCCCCAGGTTGCGGTCCGCGTCAAAACCATAGGCCCGATTGCGAAAGGCGACGTTGTCACTCATAGTGCCACCGCGATTGATATGCAGACTGAAACCGACCCGGTTGGCATGACTTGTACAGCCGCGAATCACGCCGTCGATGGTGTTTTGATCAAAACCGATCCCGACCCCGTCAACGCCACCCTGATCCCAGGCTGTGCAATCTTCGATTAGTGGCTCGTGACAATCGCCAATCCAGCAAATAACCAGACGAAATTGTTTGACCGGTCCGAGATTTACAAAAAGCTCCGGATGATACCTGGGTCCGCTTTGAGCAAAACCGAATTCACCGCGACCGGGCCGTCGCTGGTCCCCGCGTGTCCTGGTGAGATCCCAGGCGATGTTCTTCCAGCGCCCCCGATTGCTGCTACGGTGCCTGGAACAAACAATTCGCACCGGAACCTGGTGTACGTAGCGCGGCGCCGACGCTTTCCATACCCCCGCATGCCGGGACGGGGTCCAGCCTTTCAGCATGGCACCACCCGACGGCCGCACCAGAATCGCCCAGGAATTCGTCCCGGCCCCACGCCCATTGCCACCGGCCTTACAGCGGCTGATTCGATGCCCGACGCCGGGCAGATCTATAAGAATGCCCGCGTGCAGGTTGTCATGTGCTTCACAGTCCTCCACGACAATACCGGAGGTGGTGGCTTCCAGCCGGGTGCCGTAGCGCCGACCGCAATGTATGGAAATGCCGTTACCGTCCTCATGCCACAGACGCGACGGTGTTGCCTCGCGGCCGTTGGATGAGCATTCGCACGCGCGCACGCTGACATTGGCGGGCATGCGGCCGGTCTTAGGGTCCGCCTTGATATCGATACCGTTTTTTCGCGCATTGATACAGTGCAGCCCCTCGATGCTGCTGTCACGGGTCCCAACCCCCGATACGCAGAAATCGAGGCGGCCGCGGGCATCCAGCAACGGCCGGGTCGAACTCCCGGTTGCCGCACGATACTCGACACCGTCAACGATGCGGACCGGCTCTACCAGTGGGTAATGATCGTCAGGCAAAACCACTGTGTCCCCCGGCTGCAGCAAAGCGCTCAGCTGTTGCACATCGCCAAACGCCGACCGGATTGCCGCCTCCTCATCTACGGCCCCGGCCGGGCGAGCCACCGCATTGCGGCTATACGCGTAAAACCGGCCCGTGGTAATGCCGCGCGCCGTGGGTATGCTGCGCGCCGTGCAGGAAATCAGTGGTGATGCCAGCCCGGTTACCACAACCGCGGCGGTACGACGAAGAAATTTCCGACGGTCAGTACTCGAAACCATGTAATTCGATCTCCCGCTGATAAATGTCCGCAATTCGATCACGTTGTCGCTCGGTTAGTACATCCCGGTAATGCGCCCGATCCTGCCGGTAGTCACCCTTTGCTCGTACATCGAGCGAGCCGGAGTAAGGAATTCCGAGACGGGCAAAAATCTCGCCCAGCTCCTGGTACAGATTCTCGTAGCGAATAACGTGGTCAAGGATCAATCCATCTTCGTCCATGTACTTCGGATAATTGAGGCAATATTCTCCGTTGTAAAGATATTCGTCCAGGCTCATCTCCGCGCCCCGGTGCTTCAACATGTGATAGTGAGACAGCGTCTTGTCCCACGGATTCCGTTCCACGCAAAATTTGTAGTAATTGTTCCAAATTGAAGATTCCGTACGGCATCTTGCTTTCCACGCCGCAATATGCGGGAAATAGCGCTTCCGTCGATACAGGTTTTTTAGCGTATTTACGCCCTCGGCTAAAAAACCGTCACCCTTGCGTGCTGCTTCCCGGATTTCCGGAAAAGGATTGAATAGCCCGGTGTGATTACGCGGCCGATGCCGCTCCTCCGCGGGCACAATTTGAGTAAAGATGTCTTCCTCTCCGCAATGCCCCGACAGGTAGACCTCAATACTTGTGCCGGCAGTTTTGACGGTTTTGATGAATATAAACCGGTATTTGTGAGAGATAATCACGGAGGCTAACGCAGGTACTTCCAATAAAAAGTATAAATTCCTGATACCGGCGGAAACAGAAGTTTTCCGTAAGTCGATTCATCACTGCCCCACGCTACCGGGAACTCATAATCCCAGAGCTTCATGAAAGGACCGAATACCCGTTTGGCGCGACGAATCGCTTGCGTGCTGGTAAACAGCTCGACCGGGTCCCGGCCGCCCTTTACCTCGGTTTTGTTGCGTACCGGCAGCGGCCGGACTTGCTCAATGCCCAGGCCCTCGAGAGTATTCGCAAAGTCTTCCTGGATATTTTCGAAACGGATGAAATGATCGTACTTGTCCTTGTCCAGCATGCTCCAGTCGGCATAGGGCAAATGATAGAAATGCAGAAAATACTCTTCGCACGATGCGTCGTGCTTTTTCACCCAGCGGTACTTGCGATTGTCGTTGAAATACCGTACGTGTCCGCGCAAGCGCCCCACCTTGCGCAAAAAAGGCTTTTGGTATATTTCGTGGTGGCCCGTACGGTACTTGAAATAGGAACTGATAACCGAGTCGAGCGGGTTACGCAAACCTATAATGACCCGGTACTGTTTCTCGTGCTCGTTTGCCTGGCGAATGAAGTCCCGGTACAGTGCATGGTGGTTGAGTATCTGCTC
>JAOTXR010000155.1 GCA_029862285.1 Gammaproteobacteria bacterium | reverse complement strand
CGCTATCGTGCGCTGCAACGGTCTTTCGCCTGTGATCGCCGCATTGCTGTCGCCCGCGGCCGCCTGCTGCGGCTACACGGCGATATCGCCTGGGGCTGGCTACCGCTCTGACAGATTTCCCGTAGCGTTGAGATCGCGCGCTAATTCCAGGGGGAAACATTTTTTCTCCCGGCACCATCGTGTTAACAGGACCGCTGATGTGAAATCCTGAACCATAGACTAAACTGGACGGGTGATTTCTCTCTCGCGCATCTTTATTTATCCGATCAAGTCAACGGCACCGCTGGAGCTGTTATCGTCGGAAGTGGAAGCCGAAGGCCTGGCACACGACCGCCGCTATGTCGTTACCGACGAAAAGGGGCGTTTTTTCACCGCCAGGCGCTTCCCGCGCATGGTGTTGATTCACACCGAACTCGCAGGTGACGGGTTGCATGTCAGCGCGCCTGCCATGCCGGACCTGGAACTGAATCCACGAGATTTTTCGGCTGATTACGGCCCGGTCAAAGTGTGGCAGGACACTGTACAGGCGCAAAGTTGTGGTAACGCGGCAGATCAGTGGTTCAGCGATTATCTCGGGTTAGGCGCAAAACTGTATTACATGGGTAAAAAATCACGCCGTCCTACGCGGGCCGATGGGGTCGTCAGTTTTGCCGATTCGGCGCCACTGTTGCTGTTGTCAGAGAGTTCGGTGGAGGATCTCAACACCCGGCTCGACACAGCCGTTAATATGAAAAACTTCCGTCCCAATCTGGTGGTGACTGGCAGCGACGCCTATGCGGAGGACGATTGGGGGGAATTCAGTATTGGCGGTGTGAACTTTGATGCTCTGTGGCGTTGTTCGCGTTGTGTGCTGACGACCGTCAACCCCGACACTGCCGCAGTACATCCGCAACGGCAACCACTGACTACGCTAATGGACTATCGTCGCGCCGACGATGGTGAAACGTATTTCGGGCTTAACGTTGCCGCCAAGCAGCGCGGCTCCGTTCACGTGGGACAACCACTTGTTTTTTCCTGAACCGCCGGGTTTTATCCCGGTCTGATTAGTTCTGCAAAAAGGTGTCTTGCCTTTTACTTGCCGATGCAGAATGAACTGAAGATCCGGCCCAGCAAATCATCGCTGGAGACTTCACCGGTAATTTCGCCCAGCGCAAGCTGCGCGAGGCGCAATTCTTCGGCCAACAATTCGCCCGCCTTCGACCGCGCCAGCTGGTCACGGCCGGCTTTGACGTGTTGACTTGCGTGCTCAAGTGCATCGAGGTGCCGACGACGCGCCATTAGCACGCCGGTTTCTCCGGCTACGTAGCCAACGCAGGCTTCGAGGTGCTCACGCAGCTCATCCAGGCCCGCGCCAGTCTTCGCCGAAATCTGAATCGCCGGGGTCGCGGTTGTTTCGCGCACCGGCATCTTTCCCTCATCCAGGCGCGATGAGTCGAGTAAGTCGATCTTGTTGTAGACAACAGTAACGGGAACACCGTCGGGTAACGGCCCGGATGGCAATGCATCCGTGGTCGCGTCGACGATCAGCAGTACCCGGTCGGCGCCGGCCATTTCATTGCGGGCGCGACGTACCCCCTCCTGTTCCACGCGATCTTCGCTGTGACGCAATCCGGCGGTATCAATCACATGTAGCGGCATGCCGTGCAGGTCAATATGTTCGCGCAGGACATCCCGGGTTGTACCCGGCACATCGGTCACGATAGCTGCATCATAGCCAGCCAGCCTGTTTAACAGACTGGATTTGCCGGCATTCGGCGCACCGGCGATAACCACTGTCATGCCTTCACGCAGCAACGATCCCTGTCGCGTGCTGGCGAACAACTCAGCGAACATTTCTTCGATTGCTTGCAGCCGTTGGCTGACCTGGGCGTCGGCCAAAAAGTCGCTTTCTTCTTCGGGAAAATCGATTGCGGCTTCAACATATATCCGTAGTTCGGTAATCGCCGCGGTCAGCGCATGGACCCGCTGTGACAGTTCGCCCACCAGCGACCGCGCTGCCGCACGCGCTGCGTCCACCGAACCACAATCAATCAAGTCGGCAATGGCTTCGGCCTGTGTCAGATCGAGCCGATCGTTAAGAAACGCGCGCTCGGAAAATTCGCCCGGTCGTGCGGGTCGGGCACCGAGCGCCAGCGTACGCTGCAGAATCAGGTCCATGACGACCGTGCCGCCGTGTCCGTGTAACTCCAGCACATCTTCGCCGGTATAAGAATCCGGCCCCGGCATCCATAGGGCGATACCTTCATCGATCGCCCCGGACGCGCCATCAAGGAATGTAGCCAGTACCGCCCGGCGTGGTGCCGGCAGACGATGCAACACGCCCACCCCGATTTGCCCTGCCCCCGGTCCCGATACCCGCACAATACCGACCCCGCCCCGGCCCGGTGGTGTGGCGATTGCTGCAATAGTGTCTGCGCTATGTCTCACGCCAGGCAATAGCCTCCCATGAAAAACAAAAAAGGTGTCAGGTTTATTTTCTTAACAGACCTCTCTAAAAATAAACCTGACACCTTTTTTTATATTATTTTTTTCCTAGCCTTCGCGCTCTATCACCCGGTTAATGTGCCATTGCTGCGCAACCGATAACACAGTGTTCACAAACCAGTAGAGCACCAGTCCGGCAGGGAAAAACGCAAAGAAAACGGTCATCACGACCGGCAGGATCGCGGCGACTTTTGCCTGCACCGGATCCGGTGGCGCAGGGTTGAGTTTTTGCTGCAACACCATTGCCGTACCCATCAGTAGCGGCAGGATGAAAAACGGATCACGCACGGACAGATCGTTTATCCAACCGATCCATGGCGCCTGGCGCAATTCCACGCTTTCGATGAGCACCCAGTAAAGCGCCAGGAAGACCGGCATCTGGATCAGGATCGGCAGGCACCCGGCCATCGGGTTGGCGCCCTCGCGCTTGTACAACTCCATCATTGCCGTACTCAACTGCTGCCGATCGTCCTTGTAACGTTCCTGCAACGCTTTGAGTCGTGGCTGTAGCTTACGCATCTTCGCCATCGACCGGCCGCTGGTTTCAGTAAGCTTGTAGAACACCAGTTTGATCAGCACCGTCAGCAATACGATAGCCCACCCCCAGTTGCCGACAAGGTTGTAGATTTTCTGCAACAACCAGAAAAGCGGTTCGGAGAATATCGCCAGTACACCGTAGTCTACGGTCTTGGCCAGTTTCGGACCTACCAGCTTTAATTGTTCCTGAATTTTTGGGCCAACGAATATGCTATGAGGAAAATCGATGGTTTGGCCGGCAGCGGCATCGCGCTGCTCGCCGACCGCGCTTAGCAAAGCAATGTCGCCGGTTTGCAGCCGGCTACGGTACCGTACCTGCTGGTCTGCCGGCGGCACGGCAGCGGTGACGAAGTGATGCTGGATGGACGCTATCCATCCCCCGGTCAAGCGTGTGTCAGTTGGGTTCTTGCGTAACGCCTTCAGCTTCAGTTTTTCGTACTTCTCGCCGTCGAAAATTACCGGCCCGGTAAAGGAGTAGCTATCGACATCAAAAAAGGAGCGCTTCGGCGCGCGTTGCTGCCGTTTGAGCTGAACATACGATGCTCCCCGCCACGGCGTCGCGCCGGCGCTGAGCTGATGGGTCATGTCGATCTGGTAACTGCCACGCCTGAAGTTGTAGATCTTGCGTACTACGACATCAGCCTCACGCCAGGAAAGGACGACCTGCAATTCGTCCTGGCCATCCTGTAACTGATACTCCCTCTGGATCGCCTGGTACTGCGCCCGATGATCTGGCGCCGGCGCGTCGGCGCTGAGCAAACCGGTCTGGAGCGCATAGACATCACCCTGGTCAGATTGCAGCAATGTAATCAGTTCATCGGGACGATCCTTGCGTACCGGGTAGTCGAGCATCTGAACCGATGCAAGCTGGCCACCGACTGTGTCGATCTCGAGCGACATGACATCGGTCATTACCCGGATACGCTCACTGCGTGGCGTGGCCTCGATTTGTGGCGTGAGTTCCGGCCGGGCCTCGTCAACGTCCAACAACGCCGGTAGATCTTCATCGGACGGCGCAGCCGGCGCGGCGGGCACCGAATCGGTATCTGTCACGCTCTGCGGCGCGTTTGCCGGCTGATACCGTGGTCCATAGTCTTTGACCCAGGCATCCCACAACAGAAAACAGATCAGGCCGAAGCTGATCCACAACAATAGCCGCGGGTTATCCATTGTGCTGTTCCACGTGTGGCACCGGATCCACACCGCCGCTGTGCCAGGGATGGCATTTACCGATACGGCGCATGGCCAGCCAACTGCCCCGCCACACACCATGGGTGTGCAGCGCCTGCTCGGCATAGCTGGAACAGGTGGGATAGAAACGGCACCGCGGACCGAGAAACGGGCTCACGGCGTAACGATAAACGCGTATCAGGAAGACGAAGACTGACCGCATGTTTCGCGGATCCTGCCCCAATGTTTTGCCAGGCTCGAGCTGACGTTGGCCTGGCTGTGCCGGGAAATTCCGGCGCGTGCAATAACCACGATGTCGGCCCCGGGCAGCTCATGCTGACCGAGACGAAAACTCTCGCGGATCCGCCTTTTCAGGCGATGACGTTGCACAGCATTACCGGCGGCCTTGCGTGAAACGACCAGCCCGAGACGAGGGTGGTTTTTTTCTGTTGGTCGGGCGAGCACAGTAAACAGCGCATCCGATGAACGTGATGAACAATTTTTGAACACCCGGTCAAAATCGTCCCGGGTGACGAGACGCAAACGATCAGAAAACGTGAAACGACGTACGGTCCCGTGCGGCGCGAGCCGCCCTCAGGGACAGAGCCGCTTGCGTCCCTTGGCCCGGCGGCGCGCCAGAATCTGGCGGCCAGCCTTGGTTGCCATACGCGCACGGAAACCATGGGTCCGTTTGCGACGCAGGTTACTGGGTTGAAAGGTGCGTTTCATTTGCGAGCGCTCATTAACTGATCAAAATCTTGCAGCTGCACTGCCGCAAAGAGCCGGAAAGGTTACGCGTGTCGCGGCAGCCGTGTCAACCATTGTGACCCACGGCGGCTGTGGAATCGACGCGGTGACAGGTATACACTCGGTCCCCTTCCTCGCGTAACTAGAATCACCAATTTTGGGGGCATCTACTGGTGCAAGAGTCTGTCTGGAGCCGTTGTATAGAACGGCTCGAAGGTGAACTGTCCGCGCAGCAATTCAATAAGCTCGTTCGACCGCTGCATGCGGTAGAAGAGGGTTCCACCCTGAAGCTGTTTGCGCCAAATCGTTTCATTGTCGACTCGGTCAGCGAGCAGTTGCTGGACTACATTTCGGAAGTCATTCGCGACGAAAGCGAGGAACCCGGGCAGCGTGTCGTCCTGGAAGTTGCGCGCCGCGCCGAGCACCAGTTCAGTGCACCACAAACCTTTACGCCGCCACGACCGGATCGACCGATATTCGGTGGTCGGCTCAATCCGGAATTCACCTTCGAACGATTTGTTGAAGGCAAGAGCAATCAACTTGCCCGAGCGGCAGCCCGCCAGATTGCTGACAACCCGGGTGTGGCCTACAACCCCCTGTTTATCTACGGTGGAACGGGGCTGGGCAAGACTCATTTGATGCATGCCGTGGGCAACCAGATGATCGCCGATGGTAAGGGCGCGGGTGTGGCATACGTGCATTCAGAACGTTTTGTCGGTGACATGGTGAAGGCTTTACGCCGCAACACCATTAATGAATTCAAGCGTGCATATCGCAGCCTCGACGCGTTGCTCATTGACGACATTCAGTTCTTCGCTGGCAAAGAACGGTCACAGGAGGAGTTCTTTCACACCTTCAACGCGCTACTGGAAGGTCAGCA
>JAOTXR010000154.1 GCA_029862285.1 Gammaproteobacteria bacterium | reverse complement strand
TATCGAAGCTGTCTTCAAACGGATCTACCGGCGCGGTAGACGGCGAGAAAACGGCCGTTATGTCAGCTGCCCAGAGGCGCCAGTACCGCGCCATCGCAACCATTGTCGGTAATGGAAAACGGGTCAGCCAATGGATCCAACGTTGCCACGCTCAGGATCGTCAACGGGCCACTTTCGTCCGGGCACGAAAAGGGTGGTGGTGGTGGCGTTGCCGGGTCGTGTACCAGCATGCTGCACGGGTCGACGCCCATCATGGGCGCGACGTTGGTCACCGTTATCGTTGCCTCCGAACTGTCGTCTATCGGGGTATCGGCGAAAACCGTGGGATTTTCCGCTACCACGATCTCGCCGGGAAGCTGTGAGAAGCCGCCTTCCAGCGTGGTCAGCGCCACGCAAGAACCCGGCATGCCACCGAACAGACAACCCTCGGTATTCCCGACGCCCAGGGCGAAGAAGATCTGGGCGCCAAAGGTGTTGAAGGGCGGCACCGCGAATGTCGCAACCAGTTGTCCGCCAGTCAGTTCATTGTTCGGACCGGTGGTGCCGCTGCCACCGAATATCGCTCCGTCGAACGGGTAACCGGCGGGTTCGCCAAAAGTAACGACGCGGCTGTCCAGCGGGAGCGGGTTTGACTCAGTGGGATTTACGAAAGTGGCGCCATCGAATACTGCGGGGTTCAGCCCGGCATTGGAATCAAAAATCTCAAAACCGAAATTGACTATGTCGGTCTCGGTAAAGGTTCCATTGGGTTCGACATCGATTTCGAGAAAACCGATCACGCTACTGCCAACGGACACTGCAGCGAAGGGATCACAGTTTGTGGCGCAAAAAATGATAGTTGCTTCGTAGACGTAGACCTCCGCCGCTGCAGGCTGCCAGGCCGCAATGGCCAGGACGCCCAACAAGATCGACCGTACCGTATTCAAAAACCGGTGAAACATTCGCTGTCCCCCATTCATTATTTAGCCTGGCGTGCGCCAGTACTCTTAGGCGAGTCGTGCGAGCATATCGCAGACCGTCGCATTGATCAGGTTACTATCGGATGAGTCGGCCCTGCTGTCAAGACGCCCTGCTTTACCCTGAGCATTGATTTTCATGGAAAAATTGTTATTCCGGCCATCCCGGTCACTGGCCGTGATCCATGCCCGTAAAACCGCTCAACGTTATGGTACATTGTGCGCCACACAAACCTCGTGGGGCGCCCCGGCGGGGCCAAATGTCCACCACAATGACGGAGTGAATCTATGAACAGAGGCATGTTGATAGCAGTGTTTCTGGGCCTGGGCCTGGCCCATGCCGTATCGGCAGACGATTGGGTCGTCCCTGAGAATCAATGGTACTTCTCACCGATGATCGGCGCAGGATTCGAGGATACCGACCGGCATTCGGATGCGGGAGTCAACGCGAGCCTGGGATGGGGCAAGCAGATTGCCGAGCGATGGGCGCTGGAGTTTTCCGTCTTTGGTGGCAAGCACAGTGGATTTAACGATTTCAGTCCGATGGGTATCGGAGTTGACCTGATCGGCGCTATCGCGACGCCAGGGCTGGCGACACCGTATGTGTTGTTTGGAACCGGCTGGATACGTCCTGACATCGTCGAGGCGCCGAGTATCTCGGGCGAACTCGAGTACGACAATTTCATAGGTTCGCTGGGCGTTGGCATGCTCCTGCCGCTGGGTAACGCTGCTGCCCGCTTCCGTACTGAATTACGCTACCGGCTGGATTTTCACGACCCCAACAGTTTTGACGACTTGCTGGTCATGGGCGGTCTGTACATGCCGATTGGCGCCGCCGCGGCCCCGCAACCAACAATGCTGCCCGATTCAGATGGCGACGGCGTAGCCGACGATGTCGATCTCTGCCCGGCAACTGCTGCGGGCGCTAAAGTCGATGAGTATGGCTGCGAACTCGACAGCGATGGTGACGGCGTCGCCAATAGCAAAGACCGTTGTCCCGGCACCCCGAGCGGTTCCGAGGTCGACAGCCGTGGCTGCCCGCCTGCAGCCGACAGTGACGGTGACGGTGTCATGGATGACAATGACCGTTGTCCGGGTACGCCACGCTCGGTTACGGTTGACTCAACCGGCTGCGAAATCGATAGTGATGGCGATGGTGTCGTCGATTCTCTCGACAGTTGCCCGAATACTGCCAGCGGAGTACGTATCGACGTACGTGGTTGCGAGATCCGCGAAAAGATCGAACTGCCCGGAGTGCGTTTTGAGCTGAACTCCGCCAACCTGATCAGCGAATCCACAGCGATATTGGATCAGGCCGCCGAGACCCTGCGACGCAACCCGGATCTGCAGGTTGAAGCAGCCGGCTATACCGACACAACGGGTGCAGATTCATACAACCTGGATCTGTCGCAACGACGCGCCGAATCAGTTCGTCGCTACCTGATTTCCAGGGGTGCCAATGGGGACAACATCACGGCGAAGGGTTATGGCGAAGCCAATCCGATCGCTGACAACTCGACCCGGCCCGGTCGGCAAAGGAACCGTCGGGTCGATCTGCGGGTTCTCAACTGAGTTTCTTCAGAGACCACTCAATCGGCCCGGCAGCCTTGCTGCCGGGCCTTTCTTTTTAGAACAACCGGCAATCCGCGATGTCGAAACCCGCATGACCGCCACCATCAGACTCAGCCTGCTGTTGATACTGACTCTGCCAATTACGCCGGCACAGGCCGGCGAGCGCGATCCGGCGCTGGCGGGGTTTTTTGCTGCCCCGCTTGCGGTTGAGACGGTTACCGGCGATCGCCACGAGTTTACGGTCTATCTGGCGATCACTCCGCAGCAACGTGCACACGGTCTGATGTTTGTACGATCGCTGCCAGCCGATTACGGCATGTTATTTCTTTATCATGAACCACAGGTCATCAGCATGTGGATGAAAAATACCGTGCTATCGCTCGACATGCTGTTCATCCGGCCGGACGGAACCATTGCCAATATCGCCCACGATACGACGCCACGATCATTGGCATCGATACGCTCGAGTGGCGCGGTTACAGGCGTGCTTGAACTGAATGCCGGTACTGCCAAGCGTCTCGAGCTGGCGCCGGGTGACCGGATCGTATACCGCGCGTTCGCAAAAACACCTAGCGGCGCAGAATCGCCAGCCAGCGACCGACATTGAGCAGACTCATTAACGCGACCGACACATAAGTCAGCGCCGCCGCAGTTAGCAGACGTCGCGCATGCGGCTCGTCGCCCGGCAACAGGATATTACCCCCTTCAAGTATTGGCAGCGCCCGGGTAAAACTGGCATCGAATTCAGTTGGCAAAGTCACCAAATGCACCAGTGCGACTGAGACCAGACTCAGCAATCCGCCTGCAGCAAAGATCAGCGCTGTCACCGGCGCGCGGGTCAGCAATCCGGCCACCGGCGCCACTACCAGCAATCCGGCACCGACTTTTTCGCCTGTCGCGGCCGCTGCAATCAGACGGGTTCGCCAGCGCAGTGGCGCAAATGCGTCGCGATCCTGCATTGCGTGCCCCACTTCGTGCGCAGCAACAGTAATCGCGGTCAATGATCGTCCACTGAACTTGTCCTCTGTCAGACGCACGATACCGGCTACCGGATCATAATGATCGCCTACCTCGGTGGTCTCCACGCCTATATGATCCAGCCCAAGCCGATCCAGCAAGTGCCGTGCCAGTTCGCCTCCGGTACCCTGATAACGATCGGCCGGCGAGCTATATTTCTGCAGCACGGACTTTACCCAGATCGATGGACCGATCAGTATTAGCACAACGACGATTGCCAGCACTACAAGATGCATCAGTTCAGACCAATTGGTTCATACCTATGCGTACGATAGTTCTCCTGTTGGGGCTCGGCGGGTTGCTCTATGCCGGGCTCGCCCTCTACATCTGGTTGTTCCAGTCCCGTTTTATTTACTTTCCAAACGAACCCACTCGGCAACTGCAAGCGACTCCACTCGATACCGGGCTCGATTTTGTCGATGTGCGCTTCGATGCCAGCGATGGTGTTTCGCTGCACGGTTGGTTTGTCCCGGGCGGCAACGGTCCTGTGATTCTGTTTTTTCACGGCAACGCCGGCAATATCTCTCATCGATTAGACTCTATACGCCTGTTCAATCGGCTCGGAGCCGATGTGTTCATTATCGACTATCGGGGATACGGCCGCAGCGATGGCACAGCTGACGAGGATGGCACTTACCGGGACGCACGCGCGGCCTGGGATTATCTGACTACAGAACGCGGCATCGATCGAAGCCGAATCGTGGTGTTCGGCCGATCCCTTGGCGGCGCGGTGGCCGCCTGGCTGGCAACCGACGTATCGCCGCGCGCACTGATACTGGAATCGACGTTCAGCTCCGTTCGCGATATGGCCCGGGCGGCGTTTCCGTTCTTGCCCACAAGCCTCGCGCGAATCCGTTATGACACCGAGTCCCGCATGGCGTCGATTGCTTGCCCGATACTGCTTATGCACAGCCGCGACGATGAAATCATCCCGTATCAGATGGGTGAAAAGCTCTATGCGGCCGCGGCAGGAAACGCCATTCTGAAAACACTGCAAGGCGGGCACAACGACGCGCATCTGAGAACCGGCGATCACTATGTCGAGACACTACGCAATTTTCTGTCCCCGCAGCTATAATCGGCTGGTGGTCCGCAGACCGGTCCCTCGATTAGCAGGGCCACGGAGGGCCTTTTTATGTTGCGAGTCTCCCTAATCCTCGTTGCGCTGGCCTTTTCTGCTTGTGCGCCGAAGAGCCCCGAACCGGCTTCTGACGATACCAATACCCCGGCTGTTGCCGCTGCCGGACCCACCTGCCGCCTCACGATGGGCTGGGATGCCTGGGAGCCATACCATTATCGCGATGTGGGTGGCGCGGTGCATGGATTGGACATCGAGCTGGTCACGGCGATAGTCAACAAAGCGGGTTGTGAGATTTCATTCGACCAGGAAGACTGGTCGACCCTGCTGGGACGCCTGCGCAGTGGTGCCATCGATATACTCAGTGGCGCGACCCGTACGGCATCCCGGGAAAAATTCGCCTGGTTCTCCGAGCCCTACCGTTCGGAGAGCTTCCAGCTTTATGTCCGCAGCGGTGAGTCTGTCAAATACAATGCCGCCGACCTCGAAGCTCTACTCGCCAACGGTATCACCGTCGGCACGACGCTCGAGTATGTTTACGGCCAGGAAGTCGACGCACTACAGGACAATCCGGACTATGCATCGCAATTCCTGGGTGCGGCGATTGGTGAACTCAACATTGACAGGCTGCTGAGTTTTGAGATCGACAGCTTACTCGAGGACCCCTTTGTCGCTGCCACGGTAATTCGCAAAAAAGGCCTTGAAGAAAAGATCGAGGCACATCCACTGATCGTTTCGACCGGCTCGGTGCACCTGATGTTCAGCAAAGCATAAGTCGACCAGGAGATGGTGCATCGACTCAACGATGCGCTGCAAAACATCCGCACCTCCGGTGATTATCAGCGAATAGTCGATCGGTATCTCTAGACCCCGGGCTGCGTTGCCCGCGCGTGGTTCCGCCACGGCCTCCAGTGTGTTGCAATAGGCCGACACACGGGGGAAACAGTCCATGCGCCTATTGCTATCAATCATGATCCTGTTGCTTTGTGGCTGTGCCACAGTAGAAAGGGCCCCAGTTCCACGGATGAAGATTCCGGAGCTCGACAATCCCTGGTATCAGTCCGCACAGACAGAACTGTCGGCGGCATTGGCGCGCAGTGGCCGCACCGGAACCGCGCGCAACGTCATCTTTTTCATCGGCGATGGCATGAGCTTATCCACGGTAACCGCAGCCCGGATACTGGAAGGCCAGATACAGGGCAGTAG
>JAOTXR010000153.1 GCA_029862285.1 Gammaproteobacteria bacterium | reverse complement strand
TGGTGGCGGGCGGGACAGACTATAGGGATGGTGGCCTGGCGTTTACGGGTGGTTGACATGCAAGGCGGACGAATATCCTTCTTGCAGGGCTTGCTGCGCACATTGATCGCGATCGTGTCGTGGCTGCCCGCCGGGCTGGGTTTTCTTTGGGTACTCGTGGATCGCGACAATCGTGCCTGGCACGATGCGGTCTCGCGCACGCAGCTGGTGTTCGAAGACCGGCTCAGCGCACGCGCGCCAGAGCCGCCATAGTAACTGCCAACAGTGCCAGCGTGGGCAGCCAGGCCGTAATAGCCGGATCGAGACCAAAAACAGCGCTGCTATTGGCAACCAGCCGGTTGACGAGGAAGTAAGCTGCTCCGATCAGAATTCCAACGAACATCCTTTGACCGGTACCGGTACTGCGCAGCGGACCAAATACAAACGGCAAAGCGAGTGCGGCCATAATTATGATTGATGCGATGGTGGCGATTCTCGACCAAAAAGCCATTACATAGCTATCCGCATCGAGGTCATTGCTGCGTAAATAGCTAATGTAGTTAAACAGCCCGCGACTGGCCAGGCTGTCGGGATCGACAATCGACAACCCGAGCAACTCGGGGCTCAGTGATGTTGGCTGTGACAGACGCTGGCTCTTGCTCGCCACGAGTCGCCCATCGAGGAATTCTGTCTTGCGTGAATCGTCGAGTACCCAGACGCCTTTGTCGTCAAAACTCGCCGTTCTTGCCTGAACAACACTTTCCAGCCGACGCTCGCCCCCAAACGTGAACACATAAATCCCGCCGGCACGGTCACCCTCCATAAGCTGCTCGATATTGATAACGACGTCCCCGTCGCGAATCCAGCCACTCTGACCCTGCCCCATGCTCAACTGATTATGCAGCGCCATCGTGCGATAGCGCTTGGCGTACTGCTCGGCTGGCGGTGCAATGAGCTCACCCAGCGCGATACCAAGCAACGCGATGACGCCGCCGGCAATAATGACGCTGCGCGCCAACCGCCATGGCGATACGCCGGCCGCACGCATCACAATCAGCTCGCTGTGTGATGCAAGGTTGCCCAATCCAAGTAATGCGCCAAGCAGAGTCGCGATTGGCAGCAGCTGATATGTCATCGATGGAATATTAAGTGCCACAAAGGCAATAGCACCGGCAGTTGTGTAGTTACCTTGTCCAACATTGTCTACCTGGCTGATGAAACTCACAAAGGAATTGAGCGCAAGTAAGACCAGCAGAACCAGCATCGTGCCCCAAATAACCGCTCCCAAAATGTAGCGATCGAGTGTCGTCATGGGTTTTTCTTTTGCTGTGGCTTGCGCAAACGCAATTCGCGCCAAAAAAGATAGGCGGCAGCGACTGCGAATAACCCGTGTACCGGCCACATACCCAGGGCGGGTGGCAGCTGACCCTGTTGAATCCACACCTGTGCGGCACCCAGGAGGTTCGCATACACCAGGTACACGGCAACGCCGATTGCCAGTTTTCCGTATCGACCTTGACGCGGGCGTGTCCGCGCCAGCGGTACTGCCAACAGCCCGAGCAAGATGGCGCTGATCGGAGCCGACATTCGCCAGTGCAGCTCGGCCGCGTCGGCAAGAGACGAAGACCGCAACAGTTGCAAAGTACCTGCGGCTTCCCGATCAGGTGGCCGGGCCGGACCATCGCGCCGGCCAACCGGCATACCGTGCTCGGCAAACTGCACGATGCGAAAACCGAGTGTGCCAGGTACTCCCTCGTAACGACGACCGTTGCGCAACACTACTAGCGTTTCGTCCGCATCTTTGAGTACTTCGCCGGTCTCTGCGACCGCCAGTTCTATTGCATCGCCACGACGTCTTTGCAGAAAGACGTTTTGCAGCACGCCGTCATCGCTGGCCGACTCGGCATAAAACACGACGCCATTGTCAGACCGGAAACGACCCGGTTCCAGTGCCGCCAGACCAGCTTGTTGCTTGGATGTCTCGGTAATCTCGTGTGCCTGTGCCGCGGCCCAGGGAGCGGCGAACAGCGACAACCATGCCAGTAAGATCGTCAGTCCAATGGAAATAATCGCAATTGGCTTGTAGACGCCGATCGGCCCCACACCGCAGGCATTGATTGCGGCCATTTCACTGTCCATAAACAACCGCCCCAGCGCCAGCATGACCGCCAGGAAAAAGCCGACGGGCACCAGCACTGTCAGATAAGTAATCGAAGTGAGCCCGATGATCTGCAGTACTGCCTCGCGTGGCAGTTTTCCTGCGGCGGCATCGCCGAGTACGCGTGCAAACTGGTTACTCAACAGTATAAAAAGCAATACTGCGATAACTGCCAGCAAGGCGTAAAAGACCTCTCTGGCCAGGTATTTGTTGATTATCGAACGCAAAAGCCGGAATTCCCCTGATTGTGAGCTTTACTGTAAACTACGCGCCCATTGTACGACGGCCGGCCGCGGCATGTTTGTACACACCAGGGGGATTCAATGGAATTTTTCGCTACCAGCGCCGCGCCGGCACGTCAACGTACAGATTGCGCCATTGTCGGCATCTATGCGCCAAAGCGTCTGACCGCGGATGCCGGTCTGCTGGACAAAGCAGCAGGAAAGGCTGTCTCTGCGGCGATCGCCGCCGGCGATATCGACGGCAAGCTCGGTTCGACCCTGCTGATCGGCCGTACCACCGGGGTGGCGTGCAAACGCATACTCGTCGTTGGTCTGGGCAAGAAGCGAGAGTTCGGTGAACGCGCCTATCGTAAAGCTGTTTCCGCAGCAATCGGTGCGATTTCACATACCGGGGCTGCCAACGCCATCAGCTATCTGTCCCGCGAAACAGTGCGCGATCGTGATGCCTATGGTGTTGCGCGCCTGGCGGCCACGCAGGCACAAAATGACATCTACCGCTTCGACGAACTCAAGTCGAAAAAAGGCAAGAAACCGCGATTGAAGCGTTTGGGGGTCGCAAGCACCGGTCGTGGCGATGTGGCTGCCATGGAACGCGGACTGAAAGACGCGGTGGCAATCAACGCTGGCATCGAGCTTGCCCGTGACCTGGGCAACCGCCCCGCCAACGTTTGTACACCCGGTCACCTCGCCGAACAGGCCCGCAAACTAGGCCAGCGTTTCAAACGCATCAACAGCAAGATTCTGGACCGCGCCAGTATTAAACGCATGGGTATGGGCGCTTTTCTGTCGGTAACCGCCGGTGCCAGTGCCCCGCCGCAGCTGATCGTCATGGAATACAACGGCGGTGGTGACGAAGATCCTGTCGCACTCGTTGGCAAGGGTATAACTTTTGACACCGGTGGTATCTCAATCAAGCCCGCCGCATCGATGGATGAAATGAAATTCGACATGTGCGGTGCCGCCAGTGTGTTCGGTACCATGTTGGCGCTGGCTCGGCTGCGCCTGCCGTTGAATGTCGTAGGCATCGTACCGGCGTGCGAAAACATGCCGAGTGGAACCGCGACACGCCCGGGCGATATTGTCGAGACCATGTCGGGACAGACCGTGGAGATTCTCAATACCGATGCCGAAGGCCGTCTGATCCTGTGTGATGCGCTGACCTACTCCCGCAAATTCAATCCTGAAACGGTAGTTGATATCGCCACACTCACTGGTGCCTGTGTAATCGCATTGGGTCCCCACCACACAGGATTGATGACACCACACGACAAGCTGGCTGAGGAACTGCTGGATGCCGGCAAGCGGGCAGCGGATGTTGCCTGGCAGCTGCCGCTGACTGAAGACTATGCCAAGCCGTTGGAAAGCAACTTTGCGGACTTTGCCAATGTCGGTGGTAAACCCGGTGGCGCCATTACCGCTGGTTGTTTCCTGCATAAGTTTACCGACGGCTTGAACTGGGCTCACCTGGATATTGCCGGCTCCGCATGGGTTTCCGGAAAAGCAAAAGGCGCGACAGGTCGCCCCGTAGGCTTGCTGACGCAATTCCTGATTGACCGCGCACGCGCATCGTGACCCGCGTCGATTTTTACATACTCGATGATGATTCCAGCGATGGATTACCGCGCTTCGCCTGTCGTCTGGTCGACAGAGCATGGCAACGCGGGATGCGCTGCTATGTGAACGCCGCCACCGCGGAACAGGCTGCCCGTCTCGATGACCTTTTGTGGACATTTCGCGATATCAGCTTTATCCCGCACGCCCAGACGCCGGTCGAAGCTGCGAACACAGGACGCCTCGCGGTGCTCATTGGCAGCGGCGAGGAACCCGATGAAGACCTTGATCTGCTCGTCAACCTGAGCGATGAAGTTCCATCCTTCTTCAGCCGGTTTGAGCGTGTGGCCGAACTGGTTGACAACGAAACCAGTCGCCGCAGTGCCGGTCGCGAACGATTTCGTTTCTATCGCGACCGCGGCTACCCTCTCGACAACCACAACGTCCGCTAAACCCACACACACTCGACCACACGACCGGTGTCTGCCGCTTGTGTTCTTCTCCGGCTTAATCTCGCCGACCATCCCTGGCCCGGGCTCGAATCGGGGCCGGCTGGCTCCGGCGTCCCTGCCTCGCTGCGCCGGCCACGACGCCGGAAAAGAACACCAGCCGCCAGCCACCCGCCGGTCGCCGATATCCTTGAAAAACCGTCGCGACCCAGAATCCTGCGAGTACCAAGCCCCGGGCGTACTATGTCAGGCGGCGACTCAATTCCCAGACGGAGACGCTGACACATGCCGGCTTCCAGATTCGCCGCCACACCCACAAACGGGATATCGAACAACCGAAGATGGGAAGATTGGCGGCGCGATGGTTATACTGCGACGCACCTAAGATCAGCAAAGAAGCATTGATGGAAAAGACCTACGATCCCGTCAAGATCGAGCAGGACTGCTACCGATTCTGGGAACACAACGGCTATTTCTCGCCTTCAGGAAAAGGCGAACCCTACTGCATCATGATCCCGCCACCGAACGTCACCGGCACGCTGCATATGGGGCATGCATTCCAGGATACGATCATGGACGCACTGACACGCTACCATCGGATGCGTGGCAACGACACCTTATGGCAGCCGGGCATGGACCATGCCGGAATCGCAACCCAGATGGTGGTCGAAAGACAGCTAAACGCCGAGGGCACGAACCGCCGCGAAATCGGACGCAAAGCATTCCTCGAGCGGGTCTGGGAATGGAAAGAACATTCCGGCGGCACTATCTCTAATCAGCTGCGCCGCCTCGGTGCATCGGTAGACTGGTCGCGCGAACGCTTCACCATGGATGAAGGCTTGTCCCGTGCTGTAATCGAAGTATTCGTGCGGCTCCACGACGATGATCTCATCTACCGCGGCAAGCGATTGGTCAACTGGGATCCGGTACTGCATACCGCGTTATCTGACCTGGAAGTTCTGTCCGAAGAAGAAAATGGACACTTGTGGCATTTTCGATATCCACTGCAAGATTCCAAAGATCCACGCTGGCTGGTTGTCGCAACAACTCGACCCGAGACGATGCTTGGTGACACCGCGGTAGCCGTGCATCCCGATGATGAACGCTATCGCGAACTCGTCGGCAAGACGATTGAATTGCCATTGACCGGACGCACCATTCCGATCATCGCCGATGACTACGTCGATCCGGAATTCGGCAGTGGTTGCGTGAAAATTACGCCGGCACACGATTTCAACGATTACGAAATCGGTCAACGTCATGGCTTGGCGGTAATCAATATCCTGACCGAGGATGCTCATCTCAATGACACGGTACCCGCAGCCTTCCGCGGATTACCGAGATTCGAAGCGCGCAAACGCATCGTGGAAGAATTCGACAAGCTGGGGTTACTGGAAAAAATTGAAGAACACCGGCTCAAAGTGCCACGTGGCGACCGCAGCGGCGAAGTGGTCGAGCCGTTGCTGACCGATCAGTGGTACGTGCGCACCGAA
>JAOTXR010000152.1 GCA_029862285.1 Gammaproteobacteria bacterium | reverse complement strand
TGTCGAGAACTAGCCAGAGATTCTCGGAATTTTCGATCTGGCTTTCCGAGCTGCCCACAAGTTGCCAATCATTTTCGGAAGCCGCACCCGTCATGTCATAGAGAAAGAGATCCAGGCCATACACCGTCGCAGCACCGTCAAAATCATTCATGGAGCCACCATCTATTTTAATATTCCAGACCAGGGATGCCGCCAGGCGCACAGCGTCTGCGCCCGTTGAAAAAAAGTAGGAGGCTGTGTTGTTGCTGCCACCGTCGCCGCCAAACGACGGATCGTAATCAAAACCACTGTTTCCGATCTGGCCTCCGGTGGACGCGGCATCTTCAATACTGTTGTGTTCACCGGCAGCGATAATGTTGTAACTGTTGTATATATTGAGTTGACCCGCGCCAAAACGCATGTCCAGTCCATTGTCAGTCTGATTAGCAATATCGGCGCGGTAATCGCTAAGGTCAGCAGCGGTCGTATTGCTGGTCGCCCTTTCGGCACCGGCCATCAATGCGCTTTTTGTAGTCTCCGCGCGTTCTGCATTGTAGATTAAATCTCCGTTTCGATTGATCGTCGAGACGCTCACCGGATCTGTCGAGAGACCGGGTGTGTCATGCCCCGTTTCGATCAGCAATGCGGCTCCCGCTGCAACCATGGGTGTTGCCACGCTGGTGACGCCGGCCGGTGCCACAATGTCGGGCCGGGTCCGATTTGCCGTGTAGATTGCATCGACAGAGACGGTACCGGTGGCATGAACGCCGTCGGTTCGACCCACCGAAATGGCATTGTATGCGGTACTCAACAGTGGCTGGGTTACACCGGAATTCTTGACGCCGACAATCTGGATAAACTCATCGCGCTCAATGACCCAGTCAAAGCGGCGTAAAGTATCGGAGTCAACGGCATCATCATCACTGTCATGCACCCAGCTGTGATTTGCAATTCGGCCTGATGATATACCAGGCTGCGGTTTGGGCCCGGGCCCACTCTGGCCGGCGCGAAGTAACCCTGCCGCAAGCCAGTCATCGGCCAGGTAAATGTCGATCATTGTGATACCAGGCGCGATTGACTGGCTGTTGCCAAAAAGAAACGTTGCTACCGCGGTGGCATGTCCAGAGTATGCGGTAGATGTGGCGGTTACATCGACGATGTTCTTTCCCGCAAATTCAGCATCTCCCGGGTCGGGGGAGTAAGTGATTACGACATTAGGATCATCGTTGGTCGAGTCCTCTTCGGCCTGCGTTACTTTGACGCCACTGCCTGACGGAACCGCTGCACCCAATTCTATTGCCAGCGCGGTGTGGCCGATATCAGCTTTGTAGCTACCGAGCGCGGCTCCGCTGAACAACAGGAGAAGTACCGAACAAATGGGTATACAGCGTCCGACGGACAACTTGAGATTCCGGTTGTTCATAGTCCATTACAACAGTATTGCGTCTCCTTAACTCCTGGTTGAGCAGATTGCTGGCGGCTATCAATACCGTCGTACAAAGCCCAGACCTGCCAGGCCGAGACCGAGCAGGGCGAGTGTCGCAGGTTCTGGCATCGGCTGAGAATTCTCGATGATCGCCCCAAAGCCGTCCGCATTCAGCGCGTTACCAAAGGCATCGGAAAGAACAATATTGCTGAAATCCACAGCCGTTAACATACCGGGGTCCAGATTGACTACCAGAAACTCTAGTGTTGCCAGAACAAATGTGTCTGATTGGCTATCAAGTTCACTAGCGGTCAGCAAACTAACCTCGAACAGATCTATCGCACCCACTCCTGAATTCGAACCAAATATCGCCTCGCCCAGTCCTATAATTCCAAGTTCCTCCCCGAACCCTAAGCCGACAAAATCGAGCGCAAAGTCATCGAAGGTAAACGCGACATCGAACGCACCCAATGAGGGGGCGGTTCCGACGCCCAGTCCGGAAATCGTCAGGTCCAGAAATACGCTATCACCAGGCATCCCGATCTGATTGGACGGCTCGAGTGTGAGCATGATTGCCCAACTCGGGTTGGCGAGCAGGCAGGCAAGAGCGAGCATGGTTGCCCGCATAGCCGTGATTAGACACTTTGCGTTCTTCATCGCAATCCCCTCGTTGTTTGGTTTTTGTGTCGTTGGAACAACTATAGCAGCTGCGGCAAGGGAAAACGGGGTCATAAAACCCCAATCCCTGGTTACGGTCACTGTCCCCGTAATTACGTGAATTCACGGAGTTAGGGTCACTGTCCCCGATCGTAGTAGGATGCACGAATGTTGATGTTGGTCTTGGGCGTCCTGCTGTGGGCGCTGGTTCATTCCTCAAAACGGCTGGCACCCGGTGTGCGGGCGGGAATTATCGAACGCATCGGTGAGAATCCGTACAAGGGTATTTTTTCACTCCTTATTATCGGGTCGCTGGTGTTGATCGTGTTCGGCTGGCGCGGCAGTGTGCCCTACTCCGTGTACCGCCCACCGCAATGGGGCCACGGGGCGACGGTATTGCTGATGCTGCCGGCACTGATCTTGTTTGTGTCGTCCAACATGCCGACCAACATCAAGCGCCTGTTGCGCCATCCACAACTTGCGGGCCTGGCACTTTGGGCGATAGCCCATTTACTCGGTAATGGTGACCGGCGCTCGGTGGTGCTTTTTGCCGGTCTGGCGTTGTGGGCGATCGCAGAGATCCTGCTGATCAACTGGCGCGAAGGTGCCTGGCAACGACCGCCGGCGGTAGCGCGGAAACAAGACCTGAAGCCGGTCATTATCGGCCTGGTCGTCTTCGCTGTACTGGCCTGGTTGCATCCGTATTTCACCGGAATGCCCGCGCTGGACTTGCGATTTTAGTCCAGCCGCCGTCGCGAGTGGCAGTTAGCGGCGTATACTGAAATGACGCTTTTGGCTCGGGAGCCGGCATGCATAGGATCATGCAGATCCTGCACGAAGATCATGTAAACGTCGCTCGGTTGCTCGATGTGATGGACGACGAACTTGAGCGCGCGCGCCAGGGCGATTTGTCTGATCTGAACGTTATGCATCATTCGATGCGTTACATGACCGCGTATCCCGATATCTACCATCATCCGACTGAGGAAATCGTCTTCGAACGGCTCGCGACCCGAGCACCCGAAACACGTGCCGTGATCGAGCGCTTGTCCGGTGAGCACAGGACCATCGGCAAATCAGGCACTGTTTTTCTCGAGACCCTGCAGCTAAGCATGGAGCAGCCCGACGTGGCGGAAAAGCTGCTGGAATTAGGCCCGGATTATTGCGATCGCCTGCGGCAGCACATGGATACCGAAGAAGGCAAGGTATTCCCGATGATCAAGGTGGTACTGAGCAGTCATGACTGGGAGAGTCTGGAGCAATCTATCGCCAGCGCGGGCGATCCATTGTTTGGTCCGCAGGTGCAAAAGAGTTACCAGGATCTCGCCCGGGCACTTGGGCATAAGACTACGTAATAAAAAAACCCCGCTTCTGGGCGGGGTTTTCGATATGCACGGCAAACGTGGATTTTAGTTGCGTCGACGCAATCCAGCGAGCGCCAGCAACCCGGAACCCATGAGCCACACGGCCGGTGGCAGCGGGACTACCATTTCCTCGCCTGTGACAAGAATATTGTCGATCTTGGCGAAGTCGTGTTCGCCGCCATCCAGCCAGAATGCGAGCCAGACCTGCGAGGCGCCTGCCGCATCGGCCAGCAAGAACTTCTCGGAATTGAAATCATTGTCCGGACCGCCACGTAACAGCTCGGTCCAGCCACCGCCTTCCCAATTCCAGACGCCATCACCCGGGCCGCCGTGATCAGTCGGGCGCAAATCTATCTGGCGATCGACAAAGCCCGTCGGATGACCGGCGGTCAGGTCGCCTACAAAATAACCGACGACGAGACGATCATGGGAACCGGCAGAAAACGTACGCCAGTCAAATGACAGCGTGACGTTAGTAGCGTAACTGGCATCGAAACTGATCAGCAGACCGGCATCGTCTTCTGCAATGCCAACGGGCGTGGAGTTGCCACTGCCGCCAAATGCCTGGACTCCAACATCCTGGCGTGGCTCACCATTGTCCGGTGTTTCGAAGCGTGCAGCGCTCCAGTTGTTGTCGGCACCGAAGTGCTCGATATCGGGAATACCAAAGCGCCGCGGATCATCACCGGAATAGCCGTCGGTAACGCTATCGAAGGTCTCAGACAGCAAGCTGATGGGACCGGCAACGGCGCCACAACTAAACATCAATGCCAGAATGGCCGTTAATGACAGAATAGACCTGTTCATTGGTCGTGCCCCTCGATTATTTTTCTGTTCTAATTCGCGGGTCTTCCGCCCGCATACGTACCGTTCAAGGTAACTCAAAAAAACCTCTCTGGAAACGGGTCTTTACGGAGTTTCGCGGTTATGTTCATAATGCCATCGGATTTTCTTTTTCCCGGCGGCATATATGAACGAATCAGCTACAGTTGTATACGAGCAGCCACAGGATAATGTTGCCCTGGTCACGCTGAACCGGCCCGATGCGCTAAATGCCATCAACAGCCGGATGCGCATGGAGCTACCGGTCGCGCTGAATCGGGCGGCCGGCGACGCAAACATCCGTGTGTTGGTATTAACCGGTTCCGGCCGCGCCTTCTCGGCCGGTGCGGATCTCAAAGACGATCTGCAGGGCCTGGACATCAACGACGTCCTGCTCAACGAATACAAACCGGCATTCGACGCCATCATCGGCATGGACAAACCCGTCATCAGCGCCATTAACGGTTCCGCCTCGGGTATCGGGCTGTCGCTGGCACTGGTCTGCGACTTAAGCGTTATGGCCGACGACGGTTTCCTGCTATGCCCGTTCAGTACGATTAATCTGATACCGGACGGTGGCGGGAATTTTTTGCTCGCACGGCAGATGGGTTACAAGCGCGCTTACCAAATGGCGATCGAAGCGGATCGCCTTCCGGCATCGCGGGCCTTGGAACTGGGTCTGGTAAACCGTCTGGTTGCTGCCGACAGGGTTCGCGAGGCAGCGCTGGAATGGGCCGGCAGTCTGGCAAGCCGGGCACCACAAGCACTGGCGCGTACAAAAAAGATAATGCGTTTTGCGATGGCGAATAATTACGACGATACGTTTCGCCAGGAAGCCGCCATTCAGAGCCTGTGTTTCGCCAGTGAGGACTTTAGCGAAGGCCGCAACGCCTTTATTCAAAAGCGCCGCGCGGTGTTCAAGGGAAAATAGCCGTCTAGCTGTGTCGGCGGCTCGTCAAACCAAGAACAAATAACCCTGAGATCAGCAACTGTATCGCGGCAGGCACCGGGACCGGTGTCATGGCGAGATTGAAATCGCCGCTGGTGCGATTGCCGTGTGCGTCTTCTGCCCAGAACCAGGCTGAGGCCCCAAAATCCAGGTTCTTGTTATTGGCGCCGACGCCAACCTGGAACGCCGGGCCGCGTTGCGTAATGGTCAGTACGGTGCCGGCAAGCTGCCCGACACCCTCAAAGGTGCCGGCAAAACTGGCATAGTAGTACCAGGTGCCGGTGTCGACCGGACCGCCGTTGTCCAGATATGCCGAGCTAAAGAGTTCTTTCTTCGGGCTATCGGCAGGTGCAGTTAGTGTCCACCCCTGCAGCAGAACGTTAACGTTGAAACCACTCGTAGCATCGTCGATCTGGCGGGCAAAACCACTCAGGACAGCCGTGCCGTCATCGTACTCGATCAACGAGCCATCGCTACCGGTGAAGATAAAATCCTGCCCATCCACAACTAACGCATGGTCGCCGCTGCCGCCATAGTAAAGCGGATCAACGAGCGCCGCGTGTAAGTCGTAATTGCCTGTCGTCGTGGTTGCGCCGGCATTGCTGGCCGCCAGGCTGATCAGAAACAGCAGTGCAATCACGACAATTTCATTATTGATTCTTTTCACGGTCTTGCTCCATTG
>JAOTXR010000151.1 GCA_029862285.1 Gammaproteobacteria bacterium | reverse complement strand
GATCAGAAAAGCAGCCAATACAACAACGGCCGGAATGCAGGCCAGCGTCGCAACCGTTCGGGTAATGCGCTCGAGGCGACGCGTCTCACCGGTAACGTATAGTTCTGCAATTATCGGTGGCAACACAGCATTGACGATCACGAGAGCCAAGGACGTTAATTTGATCATGCGCGATGCCGCGCCATACAAAGCGACATCCGTTTGGCTCAGCAATGCACCAACTATCAAAATATCCGATTGCCTGACAACAAAAAAGACCAGATTGGTCACCCAAAGCGGCCAGGCGATGCGCAGTATACCGGCCACGCTTATCGAGCGGTCGTCATGCGTCCCGACAACCCTGCGTCTCAGTATCAAGGCCGCAAGCACTGTACTGGTTGCGCCTGCGGCTACTGAAAGAAAGACTATCTGTGTCAGGTCGGCTTGTCCGCGTGCAGCCCAGAGCACGCCGAACGCGATAGCGCACAGAATACTCGTCAGGAACTCACCGAATAACGACGCCAGGCGTATGTCGTGGAAACCGCGGAATATCTCGACGAACAGTCCCTGCATCGTCCTTACAAAAATCCACAGCGCCAGGAGGCCACTTATTCCCCCCAGCAGCGGCGATTGAAAAACACGGAACGCAAGCCACTGGCCAAGCCCGGCCGCCACAACGGCCGCCAGCACGAGACCGCTGCCGCAACCGAGTCGCAGTACGATGCGGATAGTCAATCCAACCCGCGCTAACTTGCCGGTCGCGATGGATTCGGCTACCAGCCTGACAACCGCGCTGGTCAGCCCCAACTGGGCGAAACTGGAAAAAAAAGCGACCAGACTGACCGTCAGAAAATACGCGCCCACTGCCGCGGGATCCAGCATTCGGACCACCATCGCATTGATTGCGAGAGTCAGCAAAACCGTCGCGATTCGTGCCGCGAAAGCCCACGCGCTTCCGGATAACAGACGCGTCCTGATAGTCTCTATATCGGCGGATCGTTCCAAGGGATTTGATCTGGTTCCGGCGCCGCGACCCCGTCCGGAGAATCACGATAGATTGCTCGAACTCTTCGGACCTGCAGGTGGCACGCAGCTGGGGCCTGTAAAAAAACAGTCCGCAATATTAACGCCAGTTGCGTTGGATAGGAAGGCTGGCCTTCTTACGGCATGAGCGAGGTAAATCGGGGACATGCCTGTCGACATGCCCCCGATTCGGTCTTGCAGGGACCTTACTTCTGTGAGTTAAACCTCAGCGCATACTCAGACAGCGGCGCTGACCAAGCAGACCGGTAAGCAGCAACAGGCCCAATAAGCCCAGTGCGCCACCACCGCCGCCACCGCCATTGCCGGCGCCAGTTGCCACGTTGGTCGCCGAGATTTGACGACTCTTGCTATCGTTCGAGTCCTGGCGATCATAACCGGCGGTCGAAGCCGCCGCAGTTACCCTATAGGTACCGATCGCAGACGGAATGACCACAACTGAAATTCTAGCTGTCTGTCCGGCGTCGAGACGTTCGATCTCACAACTAACCAAGCCATCGCTGGTGTTGCAGTTGCCACGGTCGGTTGCTATCTCTCCACGCAGCAGACCGCCGCTGTCGAACTCGACTACAACGGCGTCGGCAGGCACGTCACCCCGGTTCGTCACAACTATCGTCTGGGTGCTTGCAATACGCACCTTCGCGTTGGCCGGACCGCTCAGTTGCACTTCCAGATCGACCTCGCCAACGGCGGCGAGATTACCCGAGCCAGTGTTGCGAAACACCTTCGAACCGCCCGCGTAACCGGAACTGAAGACCACATCCATCGCACCGTCGCCATCGATATCGGCAATGGCTACCGCCTCGGCGCCCGGCGAGACCACTGAAACAGGATGCAAATCAAAGCCACCACTGCCATCGCCCAGATAAACGACGTGTACACCGGTATCGCTGACAACGATCAGATCGGGTATACCGTCGCCATCGAAGTCCGCAACGCCGACATCGGAAGCATCACCCAGTCCCAATGCGCCCGTCTGCTCGAAACCGCCGCTTGCGTCGTATTGCCAGACGCTGACGGATGTCGAATCAGCCGGATCGCTGTCCATTGGCGAAAACACCAGGTCGTCGATACCATCGTTATTGGTGTCGATGAGCCGCACCGAACTCGCCGGACCAGTGGCTATCGATTCCGGTCCACTCAGACCAGTTTCGCTGCCAAACCATACAGTCGCATCACCATCGGCATTGGCAAATACCAGGTCGGGGTAACCGTCACCATCAATATCGCTGACAACCACGCTTTCGGCCGCACCCTCGTGTAGCTGCTGTACGTCGCCAACGCCACCCATGCCATCGCCCGGATAGAATTCGCTGACACCGTCGTTGGCAACCACATAGTCCGGCAACCCATCGCCATTGACATCGGTCACCGCGATCGCATTGCTGTCGCCCGCACCAAAGCTGTGATATGGGGAAAATACACCGCTGCCGTCATTCAGCCACGTGGCCGATGGCTCGCCTTCGGCATTGACCAGAACAACATCCATATCGCCATCGCCATCCAGATCCGCGACCACGACATCGGTGCTGTCGGCAGCGTCGTCCAGTGTGCCGCCGGAAACGTAGGTACCGGTTCCGTCGTTGAGCCAAAGCTCCGTCGGTTCACCCGGTCCGGTGGCCACAACAAGATCGAGATCACCGTCACCATCGATATCGCCAAACGCACTTGCTTCGGCAATGCTGTCGCCGAGTACCTGTGCCGGCTGGCTACCGATAAACTCAGAAATCATGTAGCTCTCGGTCGTCGCATTATTATCCTGGACGTCGTCCATCGTTGCCGAGTCGACGGCGGCACTGACAAGGAACTCGCCTGCCGTCACAGCCAGTACGTTAATGTCATAACTGTGCGTGGAACCCATCGGCATTTGATCGCTGTAGACACACTCCAGTGTCACAACGCCGGTGTTGCCTGACAACGAGCAATCGCTACCGGCGTAGTCCAGCATCATGCCGGGCGCGTTGATCATCGCCTGCAACGTGGAGCCAGAGGCTGTATCCGGACCGGCATTGTCAATTGTGAGCGTCAGTACAACGCCCTCCGATACCAGCGCCGGCATCGGTGTCGCCGCGATGCTGGTCTGCAGGTCGGCGCCGCGACCGCTGGCCTCCGGGTCATTCGGGAATGGGTCGGCATTGTCACCCACACCGTCGCCATCACTGTCCGCAGATTCATCCGGATCATTCGGAAATACGTCGCTGTTATCACCGACACCGTCATGATCGGAATCGACTGTTTCGGTCGGATCGTTGGGGAAGGCATCGGCATTATCACCTACGCCATCCTCATCGCTATCGGCCGATTCGTTGGGGTCGTCGGGGAAAACGTCGCCATTGTCGCCGACACCGTCACTGTCGCTGTCTACCCACTCATGGGGATCGAGCGGAAAGGCGTCATCCTCGTCAGGAACGCCATCACCATCGTTGTCGCCATCACAGGCATCACCAGCTCCGTTTTCATCAGTGTCAACCTGATCTGTATTGGCGATCAGCGGACAATTGTCGGCCTCGTCGGCGACTTCGTCATTATCGTCGTCGGCATCGCAGACATCGCCTGAACCGTCTTCGTCATTGTCAGATTGGTCGGTATTGGCGATCAGCGGACAGTTGTCGGCTTCATCCGATACCGTGTCGTTATCGTCGTCGGCATCGCAGACATCGCCTGAGCCGTCTTCGTCATTGTCAGACTGGTCGGTGTTCGCCGTCAGCGGGCAATTGTCGGCCTCGTCAGCGACTTCGTCATTGTCGTCGTCGGCATCGCAGACATCGCCCGAGCCGTCGTCGTCATTGTCGTCCTGCTCGGTATTGGCGATCAGCGGGCAATTATCGACGCCGTCAGCGACTTCGTCATTGTCGTCGTCGGCATCGCAGACATCGCCCGAACCGTCTTCGTCATTGTCGGCCTGATCTGTATTGGCCGTCAGCGGACAATTGTCGGCTTCGTCGCCAACTTCGTCGTTGTCGTCGTCGCCATCGCAGACATCGCCCGAGCCGTCTTCGTCATTGTCGGCCTGATCTGTATTGGCCGTAAGCGGACAATTGTCGGCTTCGTCGCCAACTTCGTCGTTGTCGTCGTCGGCATCGCAGACATCGCCTGAGCCGTCTTCGTCATTGTCGGACTGGTCGGTGTTCGCCGTCAGCGGACAATTGTCGGCTTCGTCGGCAACTTCGTCGTTGTCATCGTCGGCATCGCAGGCATCGCCCGAACGATCACGGTCTGTATTGATCTGGTCGGGATTGGCGGTCAACGGACAATTATCGATCTCGTCAGCGACTTCGTCATTGTCGTCGTCGGCATCGCAGACATCGCCCGAGCCGTCGTCGTCATTGTCGTCCTGCTCGGTATTGGCGATCAGCGGGCAATTATCGACGCCGTCAGCGACTTCGTCATTGTCGTCGTCGGCATCGCAGACATCGCCCGAGCCGTCTTCGTCATTGTCGGCCTGATCTGTATTGGCCGTCAGCGGACAATTGTCGGCTTCGTCCGCGACTTCGTCATTGTCATCGTCGCTGTCACAAACATCGCCCGAGCCGTCTTCGTCATTGTCGTGCTGGTCAGTATTGGCGATCAACGGGCAATTGTCTGCCTCGTCAGCAACTTCGTCATTGTCATCGTCCGCATCGCAGACATCGCCCGAGCCGTCTTCGTCATTGTCAGCCTGGTCGGTGTTGGCAGTTTCAGGGCAATTGTCGCTATCGTCGTCTACACCGTCGCCATCGCCGTCAGGGAGAGCAGTCAGGACGTAGAGATCCCGGCGCACCGTGTATCCGGGTGTGTTCTGCGCAAATGTCCAGTCCGGATGAGCACCGCTGGAATTACCGATACCAGCGCCGTCATTCTCACCGGAGTCCCACGCGTTGTAGGCGAAAACAGTCTGGCCGGCGCCATGGTTGTGTACCTGCATCGACCCGAAACAACTTATGGAATTGTGTGTGTCATCGTAGTCGTAAAGGCCGCCATTTGCGCCGGGTAGGCCAAGCCCGTTGCCCGTACCGTAGCAATCACTCCAGAATTCGATATTCCCTGTCGCGATATCCGTACCCGTGGTGACACCGGCAACATTTGTATAGACGTTCATGTTTTCGACGATCTGCTGAAATACAGCACCGGTCGCGGCAACCGGCACGCCGATTTGACCGGCGTCCGTCGTAAAAGCATCCAGCGAAACCCAGGCCCACTGCAACCCGGAGCCGTTGTCCAGCTCCATGCAATAGGCAACGCGTTCGAACGAGCCAGTCGTTGCGCTATTGTCGATCGCATAGACAGGTACGCCGGCATCGTAGTTGGCGTTATCCGGCAACGTCAGTTTGTAAACGACGTCGTAGCTCCCGAATTCCGAAACGTTTTCCGCGCTGCAACCATCAGTCTCGAAGGCATTGGCCGATACGGCCACTAACGACAAGATCGGTGGCAACACGCGAATGAGGAATGCGGAGAGCTTGCTACGGACGCAACATGGGCTATACAGAGACATAATCGATCCTTTTCCGGACGGATAAATACAAGGACACGGTGACCCCAGGTGGGCCGCCAATTCAGATGGTCGAGCTTATGTTTCGTGGGAATCAGGGGGCGTGAAGAGAGTCACGCCGAACCAAAGGAGTATTGTGACTCCCGTCTCAGGTTTGCAACTTGCGGAATACTTAAGTCAAATCTGCGCTAAACTAACTACGATAGTTGCCGATATCACTGCCGCACTCTGCGCGGCCGAATCAAATCCCTATCGGGCTGCAGGAACAGTCCAGCCGTCCGGGGGACAGCCAAAACAAATGCCATCTGTGTCCGATTGGGTTAGTCTGCACGTCGGCCAACTTATCAAAAAAGAGGGGCAGCTGATGTCTCACTTCATCATCGCCTATCGTGGTGGCAAAAAACCTGAAAGTCCCGAGGCGGGCGCCAAACAAATGGCAAAATGGCAGGCA
>JAOTXR010000150.1 GCA_029862285.1 Gammaproteobacteria bacterium | reverse complement strand
CTCGCGATCTTCGGCTACGTCGATGATCATCGAGTCGTTGAACACATTCGCCAGTGCAAATCCAACTGATCCGGCAGCAAATACCAGCGTTGCCGTCAGCCAGTCTCCGGCGCCGATAAAAAACAGGCCCGCTGACATCGCCGCGCCAAACACTGCAAACAGGACGAGGCCCTTCTTGCGCGCTCCGCCGCGGTCGGCGATCGCCCCGAGCAAGGGCGCCAGAATGGCAACCAGCAGTGCCGCACCGCTATTGGCCAGACCCAGACGAAAGGTCGACACGGTAACCTCCGCGCCGCTGGCCCAGAACTGCTTGAAAAATATTGGAAAAAACCCAGCCAGTACGGTAGTTGCGAACGCGGAATTGGCCCAGTCGTACAACGCCCACGACAACACCGGTCGACGGAGCAATAATCGGGACATGGTTCCGGGCTAGTCCGGCGCTACGCGCAACGAACGCGCCAGCACCAAAGCATCTTCGCGACCATCGGCCACCGGATAGTAGCCACGGCGAATCCCGATTCGGGAGAAGCCGGCGCCCTCGTAGAGCCGCTGTGCTGCCCGGTTTGACGGACGAACCTCGAGAAACATGCGTTCAGCACGCAGCCTGGTTGCTTCAACAATCAGGCGTTGCAGGAACCACGAACCCAGCCCTTCCCGTTGCCGTTCCTGACGAATGCAAAGATTGAGCATATGCGCTTCGCCTGCGCTGACGGACATTACTGCATAGCCTGCAAGTCCTTCGGCCGTATCCAGAACGCGACAGACATACCCGGTCTGCAGACAGTCGCGAAAGATACCGGCGCTCCAGGGAAAGGGATAAGTTAGCCGCTCTATCAGATCGATTTCGACGATATCTGCACGACGCATCGGTCGGATTTTGGTCGCCAGTGTTTCGGGTGCTGCACTCACGCTACCGCTTCACTCTGCTCCAGTGCGAACAACAAGTCCTGCCAGACTTTGCGTTTCTCTCTTGGCGATCGCAACAAGTATGCCGGATGATAAGTCACAATCACCGGGATGCCGGGCTTATCGCCATAACGATGCAACTTGCCCCGCATCCGCCCTACCGGTGTATCCGATTGCAGGAGGCATTGCGCGGCGACACGACCAACCGCCAGGATAATTTTCGGATTAACCAGTTCAATCTGTCTGGCGAGGTACCCGCCACAGGCGGCCGTTTCCTCCGCGCGCGGGTCTCGATTGTCCGGTGGCCGGCATTTTACGATGTTGGCGATGTAGACCTCTCTGCGCTTGAAGCCGGCAGCCTGCAACATGGAATTCAGCAGCTGACCGGCTCGCCCGACAAAGGGTTCACCCTGCCGATCTTCTTCGGCACCGGGGGCTTCGCCGATAATCATCCATTGCGCGTCATGATCACCAGTGCCAAATACCGTCTGGGTTCGACCACGATGCAGATCGCAGGAACGGCAACGCGAAACGACAGCCTCCAATGAGTGCCAATCGAGGCTGGCTGCGTTTACGACTGCCGGCGCTGTTTCTGTTACCGCAGCAGCTGCGCCATCTGTCGAAAGCTGCTCTACTGCGGGGGCGGGAGTCTCGGGCGATTCACGCGACAACCACACGCGCACACCCATAGACTGCAGCAAGGAAAGCTTGTCGGATCGATCGTGTGTCACCTCAGGCCGTCTTGTCTTGCTCTGTTGTGTCTGCGTCGTCCGATGCGAGAGTAACCGGTTTGGCCCGGGCAGCCCGGTTTCGACGCCGCACAAATCTGTAGCCGGCATAAATTGGGCCGGTTAACGCATAGAACGAAAAAAGCACAAACAATACGATAGGCGGATTGAGAGAGATCAATACAAAGATGGCCGGGATCATCAACACCTGGGTAAACGGGATGCGCTCGCCCAGATTGAGTTCCTTGAAACTGTAGTAGCGGAAATTGCTGACCATCAGGACACCGGCGATCGCTGTGACCAGAAATGCCGGTATTAATGCCTGGCTGCCAGCCAATTCATACTGCGTGCCCAACCAGACCCAACCACCAACCAGACCCGCGCCCGAAGGGCTCGGCAACCCTTCAAAAAAACGCTTGTCCGCGGCAGGACGGGAATTGAATCGTGCCAGTCGCAATGCCGCACCGACCGCGTAAAAGAACGCAGCCAGCCACCCGAGTTTGCCCCAGGCGACACCGCTGTCGGCGATGCGTAACAAACCCCACTGATAAATTACCAGGGCCGGCGCCAGCCCAAACGAAACCATGTCGCACAAGCTGTCGTATTCTTTGCCAAAATCGCTGTCGGTGCCGGTCATGCGTGCTACTCGGCCATCGATACCATCCAGAATTAATGCGACAAAAATCCCGGAGGCGGCTCGAATGAACGCACCATCCATCGCGGCGACAACCGCGTAGAAGCCGGCGAACAGTGCCGCGGTGGTCAACAGATTCGGCAGCAGGTAGATGCCGCGCCTCCTGAATCGCCGCTTTTTGTCGGGCTTGGTATTCACCGGGTCATCATGCCACGGCGATCACGCCGCTGCCAAAACGAGGTTCAATCGTGCACCAGCGTGGCCAGTATGTCATTGCCTGCGCGCACATAATCACCGACGCTAACCTCCACCCGGCTATTCAGCGGGAAATAGACCTCGACGCGGCGCGTCAGACGAATAAATCCGAAAGGCTGCCCCTGTCCGAGGCGCTCGCCATAACCGATAAATGACTTTGGCCGCAATCCTCGCGGCGCTTTCATCATAACGACAACATCGTCTTTTTCATCGGTACGCACCCAAAGTCCGTTCACTCCCAGCAATCGGGATCCGGCAGAAAAATTGTCCTGCAGATTGAGCACCTTGCCTTCTACCGGGCTGCGCGCCGTATAAGCGCCAAAGTTATCTACCCGAATGGTTACGTGCGCAGATTCTCGCTCCAGCACTCCTTTGTCTGTGAATTCCACACCTATAACCCGACCATCCACCGGACTGAGCACTGCAAGCGGCACAGATGGAATTTCACGGGGCGGATCTCGAAAAAAGAAGATCAGCACAATCAACAGTGCAATAGCAAAGAGTCCGAGCGCGATATGATGGGTCCTGACCGCGACTATGAGCAGCAGGATCGCTCCGATCATGAACAACCAGCCTTCGCGCGAGATCAAACGTGAGCTTGTTTTTCTCAAATCACTGGTCCTCGCATTCTCCTGGGTGCATCCATGACATCCTCTGTCTCAGCCGCGCCTCAACCGTTTCAAGCCGGCTCGCTCGCAGGGAGCGAGAGGCCGCGACCCCCCGCGCAAACCAATGCGTACATCTATCCCTGAGTCATTCAGATTCAATGCACGCGTGCGGCCCCGGGCGCCAAATCCAGGTACCGCCACCTTGCGGTCTGGTATGTGGTCTGCATCACTGTCGTAGAGTGTCGCCATTGATTATTCAGGCGTGTCCGGACCGGTGGCCCTTTGAAAAGTGCGGGAAATCTACTCGCCCCTGTCACGAAAATCAACGACCTTGCACACAAGTTTTCTATACTATGCCGACCTAGCCCCAGGGAGTGCCTATGCGTCTGTCATCAATGCCCATCGCGACCCAGAAGGAAGCGCCAGCTGACGCCGAAATCGTTAGCCATCAGCTGATGTTGCGGGCCGGGCTGATCCGCAAGCTGGCAGCCGGTATTTACTCCTGGCTGCCACTCGGCCTGCGGGTGGTCCGCAAGGTAGAGCGGATCGTGCGGGAAGAAATGGACCGTGCCGGTGGCCTGGAGGTGGTTCTGCCCAGTGTCCAGCCGGGCGAGTTGTGGCGGGAATCCGGACGCTGGGATTACTACGGCCCGGAGCTTCTGCGCTTTAGCGATCGGCATGAACGTGATTTTTGCTATGGGCCCACGCACGAGGAAGTAATAACCGATATCGCCAGACGCGAACTACGCAGCTACCGTCAGTTGCCGGTTACGTTTTACCAGATCCAGACAAAATTCCGCGATGAGATTCGACCGCGATTTGGAGTCATGCGAGCACGGGAATTTGTAATGAAAGACGCTTATTCCTTCCACATTGACGCGGCGTCCCTGCATGAAACCTATCAGGTCATGTACGCCGCGTACTCGAGGATTTTTGAACGCAGCGGTCTGCACTTTCGCGCAGTTGAAGCAGACAGCGGTGCGATCGGTGGCGCAGTCTCGCACGAATTCCATGTACTGGCGGATTCCGGCGAGGATGCAATCGTCTACTCCAATGCCGGCGAATACGCAGCAAATATTGAGGCCGCTGCTGCACCGCCACCCGCCCACGAGCGCCCGCCGGCTGGACCGGCTATGGAAAAGGTTGCCACGCCAAATGCGCACACAATTGAAGATGTTTGTGATTTTCTGGATGTGCCGGCGTCGTCCTGCGTGAAGACCCTGTTTGTCTGTGGTGACCACGACAATGAAGTCGTGGCACTGATTTTGCGTGGCGATCACGAGCTGAATGCGATCAAGGCTGCAAAATTGCCCGGTATCGCCGACCCATTGCAGATGGCCACTGCGGCACAGATTCTCCAGGCCGCCGGTAGCAATCCAGGCTCTGTCGGGCCGGTTGGCCTGGGCTGTCTGACCTACACGGATTTATCCGCGGCAAACCTGGCTGATTTCGTCTGCGGCGCCAATGAAGACGGTTTTCACTTGCGTAGCGTCAATTGGGTTCGTGACCTGGACGAGACCAGCTCCGCGGACCTGCGCAACGTCAAAAAAGGTGAAGCCAGCCCGGATGGCCACGGTACCCTGGAAATTGCCCGGGGCATCGAAGTCGGGCATATATTCAAGCTCGAAACCAAGTACAGCGATCCCATGGGGGCCAAGGTACTGAACCGCGAGGGCAAGAGTATCGCGATGCCGATGGGCTGCTACGGCATAGGTGTGACGCGCATCGTGGCAGCTGCGATTGAACAAAACCATGATGAACGTGGAATAATCTGGCCCGCTGCCATCGCGCCATATCAGATCATGATCATACCCATCAATTTGCCCAAGTCCGCGCGAGTGCGCGAAGCAGCCGAAACGCTATATGAGCGCCTCGGCCGGCAGGGTTACGAAGTGCTGTTCGATGATCGCGATGCCCGCCCGGGGGTAAAGTTCGCCGATTGCGATCTCCTTGGGATCCCGGTGCGCCTGGTAATCGCCGAACGCGGACTGGATGCAGGCACTATTGAAGTGCGTGATCGTCGTGACAGCGACAGCGAAAATATCGAAATCGATTCCCTCGACGACTATTTGCAGGACCGACTGGCGGTAAGCGAGTAACTATGCGCTGCCTGTTTCTGCTCACGTTTTTGATAATTGCGCCCCTTGCGCAGGGTGCGGCAGATCCGGAGCTGCGTGCTTTGCTGATTGAGGCGGTCGCAGAATCGGAGAGCTTTGACGACCGCTTTGCGGCGGAAGTCTGGCTCAGCGATATGTCCTCTCGCCTGCGCCGGCAGCTGCCGGATCCCAAGGAGCGACTGGAGATACTTCAACGAGTCCACAGTGAAGCGCGACGTGTGGACCTGCCGCCCGAGTTAGTCCTGGCGGTAATAGATGTTGAGAGTAACTTCGACCGCTTTGCCATTTCATGGGCCGGCGCGCTGGGTCTCATGCAGGTGATGCCTTTCTGGCTAAACGAAATCGGTCGCCCGGATGACAACCTTTTTCATATCGATACCAATCTGCGGATGGGCTGCACGATTTTGCGCTACTACATAGATCGCGAGAAAGGCGACATGATTCGCGCGCTGGCCCGCTACAACGGCAGCCTCGGGCGCCGCATCTACCCGGACAAGGTTCTGGATAAACTCAGAAAAAAGTGGTTCCGCTCCTGAATAGAGATGCGCCGGCGCCCCCACAGGGGCCGAGTGAGCGCCAGTCAACATAAAGTCTGACCCAGTTAAGTTAAGCAGAAACAATGAGTAACGTGAGTTACTTCGCAGTGATTCTTGAGGCTTGGTGGTTACAATATCGGTCAGTCATCAAGGATCGATG
>JAOTXR010000148.1 GCA_029862285.1 Gammaproteobacteria bacterium | reverse complement strand
ATAATGGAAGGTAGTGCACACCAGCCATCTTTTCCGCCAGCCTCTCAGTTGTGTCGTCGAGCAATCGGGACCGCAGGCCCAGGACACTGCGTAATGGCTGCGGCAGCCCGGGAAAACTCCCGATCGGTGGCATGGCACTAAGTATTACCGGGGCAAAGCCACAACGCTCGCGCACGTCATTTACCAGTGCCTTTAGGTTTCTCTCCCATCTTCCAGGCCCCTGCAACCGAAAGACGTCGTTAGCTCCCAGGCCGATAACAATCAGATCGGCTCGGGTATCTGCTGGCAAACTGCTGAGAGTCGATCGCAGACCCGAGGCGGTAATCCCATTTGCCGCGTGCACATGCCAATCGATAGTTGCCCCGGTCATCGCGTTGACCGCCCTGGCCGTCTGCCCGGCCAAGCCTTCATCGTGATTGGCCGCACCGACACCGGCGACAGTCGATTCACCTAGCAGCAGCAGACGCAAAACGTGGGAGCCACCGAGGACGCTGCCCTGGCGAGGACCGGCCGCCTCCGGGAGCTTCGAGATTTTCGCCCGCGCATAAAGGCCTTGCGCGTACAGGACGGGTGCAAGTAATACTGAGCTATGGGCAAAAAAGCGGCCGGTTGCTTTCATGCGGTGTCGTGAAGGCTCAACCCTCGTTGTCAGAGTCTGAACCCACTCGCAACAATTCGTTCACTGGTGCACGCAACTTGCTTTCTTCAGCAAGCTTCAAAGGTAATGCGATTTTCTCATGCAACCAACCGAGCATGTCATACCAGATGGCATAGACCTCATCTCTTCTTGGCATGCCGAATGCGCTTTCTAATTCGAGCGTCAAAAGCGGAATCCCTTTGTGTATGCCGATATAGCGGCCCATTGAACCCGGGTAGGTTCCGAGCAAACGCAACTCGAGCGGACCGAGCTGCCGCGGTGGAACGCGTGGACCATCGAAATCCACCACGCCATGGGGCGCATGAACTGATACAACCGCATGCGGTTGAAACGATTCAATCTGTTCTACCAGCCACGCCGTCTCAGGCTCACTAAGCGCTTCCGGTCCTGGATAACGCCGCTTGTTTTTCCACGTGCGTTTCTCCCAGTATTCATGCGCTTCCTCTTGCCAATTGGGCGTAGGGAAGTTGCGGTTGAGATCTACGCCATTGGCATTCATGCGCTGCGACATGCGCGGTGGCCGCAACAACCCATCGGGGTTGAGCACTGGTATGACCCGCCAGTGGAATCGTTCACCGAGATCTTCCTCAAGCATCGCCAGCCACTTGAACAATATGCTGACCGAACTGTATTCATCGCCATGAATGCCGCCAACCAGCAAAACACGGGCCACCGGTGCCGTATCGCTGGGTGCAAAATCCTTGAACAACAGTGGCGTTGAATTATTGGAATCGGCACCGCCATCGAGCAGACCGATGCTCATGCATTCGTGGCTATTTACGGAGCTGAGCTTGGCATCCACACGCCCGCAGAAAGACTCGAGCTCGTCGAGCAACCTGTCCTCTGCCATCGCGACGCTCGCAAGCATCACGAGTATTGTCAAAGCAGTTAAACGCACGCAGACCCCTTATTGCTCAAACCGTCACAGCGCCGGGTATTCTAACCCGTATGCTACCGGACGAGCGTGGCTATGATATCAGGTAGGGAAGTTGCCAGATAATGACGCAAAAAGCACGTTTTAGGGGCTTTTCCGGCACCATCGGCGATGTTGCCGGCGCCAGGGTCCGGACGTCAATATTTAGTCCGGAACCAGGCGCCAGGCAAGCGCGTAATCCTGCGGCATCTCGCCATCATCGACTCGAGTAACCAGCAAACGATACTGTCGGCCCGGCAGCAGTTTCGCGAAAATCGTCTCGGTCGTGTCGATATGGCTATTCGATGATTGCACCAGCCGCGGTTGATCAGCGGATATGTCAAATAATTCCAGGTCGAGATTATTCAGCGCCGCACTGATATCGAAACGTGTGTTGCGTCCCGGGGAAAACAGGAGATTCCAGGATAAGGTGGCGCTCAGACGACCCGGGGAAATCACTTTTGGCAGTAGATAGGCCTTACTCTTATTATGCGCTGCGCTGCCGCCAAGGCCCGGTTCATAGTCGAATCCACAATGCCGTAGCTGCTGCTCCTGCTCCCCATCTCTGAGAATATTCCACGCGTTGAATACGTTGAGTTGACCGGCGCCATAACGACGGTCCAGACCATTATTTGTGCGATTCCTTACGCCATCTCGATAGCCCACAATATCGCCATGGCTGCTGTTTGCGGTGGCACGCTCCGCACCGGCCATTAGAATCGCGCGCACGACTTCGGAACGACCGGCATCATGGATAATCACGCCGCCACTATTCACGAAAGCCTCCTGACTCTGAGAATACGATGGATTAGCAGCAGCATCGAGCAACAGGGCGATCGCAGAAGTAACCGTGGGCGCCGCTGCACTACCGGTCTTCAAAGGTGCGACCAAATGCGGTCGACTGCGACCGCGAGTGTAAATGCTGTCTACGGCCGGGGTGCCAACGCTATGTAAGCCATCGCTGCGGCCAACGACAATCGCATTGTGCAGGGCCGCCAAATACGCATCGTTTTCTTTGCCTGCCGCGTTGCGCACGCCAACGACCTGAATTACCTCCTCACGATCAGTCAGCCAGTCAGCACGGCGCAGTATTTCTGAGCTTCTGCCATTGGCAGCCCAACTGTGATTGATAACTCGCAACTGGCCGGCAACTGGTGCCCGTGGTGTTCGCGCACGTAGCATGCCGTTGCCTATCCAGTGATTGACGGAAAAAATGTGTAGTTGTTCGATATCGCTGACCATCCCCACCTTGCGGCCCACGATGCGCCGCGCTACTGCCGTAGCATGCCTCGAATAGACTTCGGCGGGGGCGTTCGAGCGATCGATGAGCCGCGACTCCTGCAAATTCCGTGCAGCGGGATTCGGGAACCAGGATCGCAACTCAGGCGTTGCATCATCGCCATCGTGATCCACAGCCATCGACGATTCGACCTGGCCGAGTGACAGGCCTTTGCCGGTCGGCAGGTCGTCACCCAGCTCTGATTTCAGGCGCGTAAAGCCCACGTCATCGCGCACCCCTGCAACGAGCGGCGCCGCGAGCAACAATAGAACAATGGCTAAGAAGCGTTTCAACGCCTGAAGAACACAGTTTAGTCGAGACAAACGTCAACGCTCAGATCATGGTGCATCCGGACGGCGTCCTCGACACCCTGGTAATAGCCATGCAACGTTGCGGTTTCGTGGTAGCCGAGCGATTTGTAGAATCGTCGTGCTGCTGTGTTGATCGCCCGGACTTCCAGAGAAATGGAGAACACGCCAGCAACACGCGCCGACTCTTCCAGCCACCTGATCATGCGACCACCGACACCGGTGTGCTGATAATGAGGTTCCACGGCGAGCAAATTGAGATGCGCCGAATCGTCACCGTAATGCATGATCGAAAATCCGGCCAGACGCCGGCCGTCCAGAGCGATCAGGACGATGCAATCGCGCCGCTCGATTTGACGCGCGACTTTGCCCGGTCGCCAGGTCCAGCGTAACCCGTGTTCCACGAGTTTGCGCGACATTGCTGCAATCATCTCGGAGTCTGCCGATACAGCCAGCCTCAACGTCAGTGCGCTGGCTGTCATGGCGCGGGCTTGCGGTATGCCGGTGGCATATCGTTGTCAGAATCCAGGTAACGATCGCGCAGCAGAGTCTGCCGACTGTGCATCGAGATTGCTCTGCCGTCGATAAAAACTCGCTCGGCATGAGTAGTGACTTCCAGCGGGTCGCCACTCCAGATCACCAGATTGGCGGGTTGGTCCACGCCCAGCGTGCCAATGCCATCGAATGCCGCGTACAACGATGCCGGCGTCGCGGTAATTGCACGCAACGCTTCTATCCATGGCAGCCCGTTGGCCACCGCGTTGCCAGCCAGCTGGCGCAAATTGCGCGAGTTATGTGAGTCGCTGGTAGAAAAGGCTATTTTGACGCCGGCTTCGTGCAGGCGGGCGGCCGACTCGAGCGTTGCGTTGAGAGACTCGAAGGCCTCCGGAAGATTGCGAGTCGGATCGAGGATTACCGGTACATGCGCCGCTTCCAGACGCTCCGCCACCATCCACGCTTCGGCACCGCCGTTGACGATGATCCAAAGATCCTCCTGCTCCGCCAGATCGAGTACTTGTTCAATGTCGCTGGCGCGGTTGGCCGTAATTACCATTGGAATATCGCGATCCAGCACCCACTGCAACGCTTCCAGATCGTAACGGCCGACCGAATAAGTACGTCGTCTGCCTTGCTCGTACTCGGTGCGGTGCTTATCGAAATCGCGGGCATCTTCAAGTGCTTCGCGCAGCGCCAGCACCGCTGCTGCTCGAGACCCATAAGTACTGCCGGCACCGCCTTCACCCAGTTGCACAAACAGTGCGGCACCTTCCTTGACCATAAAGTCGTCTATTCCGCCGAGGCTGATCAGCGCACCGAGTCCGCTGATCAGGTTGGCTTCGGCATAAGCTGGCGTTGGCGCCACCATCGCATGAGTTATTCCTTCAATGCGATTGATAGGTATCAACGTTGAGCGGGGGTTCACCGCCGGAGCGACATCGAACGACGCCGTGTAGCGGTTCCCGCTCTGGCGGCCGTCAACTGTCTGCTCCACCAAATCGATTTCGACTATGCCCAGGTAACTGTAGGGATCGAAAATCCCCGGTGTGATCACGCGCGAGTCCCCGGCGATGACTTCGGCATCCGCCGGAACTTCAAGATCATTACCGATAGCAACGACCATGCCATCTTCGATTAGCAACGAACCGTTGTCGATCGTCCCACGCGCACCCATGGTGTGTATCGTCACATCGGTAACCAGCAAGACTTCTGCCGTAGCAGCTGACACTAGCAGCACGGACAGCAACAATGTACGTAACACCATCACGGTCGCCCCCCGGTATCGTCCCGGGTACCAAGCGAGAAATCGGAAACCGGCTGCAACGCAGCGTCGTCACTATCATAAACCAGTGCGCCGTCGATGAAGACTTTCTCGACGCGCGTATAAACGCTGAATGGATCGCCGTCCCAGAGTACGACGTCTGCCATCTTGCCTTCCTGTAGCGTGCCGGTTTGTTCCTCTATCCCCAATGAGCGTGCCGGATTGGACGTGATCCACCGAATCGCAATTTCCGGACCAATATCGATATCCACACGCCGACCGGCGGCCATCGCTTTTGCGGCTTCCTGATTCAGCCGCTGTATGCCGATATCCGAATCTGAGTGAACAATGGCGCAGGCGCCGGCCTTCTCTACCAGCGCGACGTTTTCGCGGATAGCGTCATAGGCCTCGATCTTGAAACCCCACCAGTCCGCCCACATCGCAGCACAGGTGCCATTTTCTGCCAGCAGGTCGCCGATTTTGTAAGCTTCAGTCGCGTGATGAAATGAAGTGACTTTGTAGTCGAACTCCCTGGCGATATCGAGCATGATCGCCATCTCGTCGGCACGATAACAATGGTTGTGCACAAGTATATTGCCGCGCAGCACTTCGGCCAGCGTCTCGAGTTGCAGATCGCGATCCGGTTGTTCACCACCGCTCTCGGCGAAGGTATCCCACTTGCGCCGATAAGAGTCGGCCTTTGCCCATGCCTGGCGGTAGCCGGCGACGTTGCCCATGCGTGTCGATGGCGCGCTATTGCGGCCTTTCCCGTAAACCCTTTTTGGATTTTCGCCACAGGCCATTTTTAGTGTGTGTGGTGCACCCGGAAATTTCATCCCCTGTACAGTACGTACCGGGACATTCTTGAGCACGACACCGCGGCCACCAATGAGATTCGCCGAACCCGGCAAGACGTGCATGCTGGTAATACCGCCAGCGAGTGCTGCGGCGAAACCCGGGTCCTGCGGCCAGACGGAATGCTCACCCCACACCTCCGCGGTGACCGGCGCACTGATTTCGTTGCCGTCGGAGTTTGCCTCCACATCCGGTGATGGATAAAGGCCGAGGTGCG
>JAOTXR010000147.1 GCA_029862285.1 Gammaproteobacteria bacterium | reverse complement strand
CGTGAGGTGACAAGGTGTCCACAGTAGTGACAGGATTTCCGGCCAGCGACCCCGACGGAACGGCCATTGTTAGTGCCGGACCAGTGCGTGATTTCGCATCACTGGACGCAAAGCGAGTCGATCTGGAATCCAGCGATCTGTACCTCAATCGTGAACTGAGCTGGTTGGGATTCAACCAGCGGGTGCTGAGTGAAGCTGCCGACAACAGAACGCCACTGCTCGAACGGGTCAAGTTCCTGGCCATCGTTAGCGGCAACCTCGATGAATTTTTCATGAAGCGCATAGGCGGGCTGAAGCGCCTGATCGCCGCCGGTCACAGCGCGGTATCGGTTGACGGGCGCACGCCGGTTGAGCAGATGGCTGAATGCCGCGTAATGGTTCACGACATTCAGCGACATCGTGAGTCAATACTGTCGCAGGTCGAGAGCAGCTTGCAGGAACACGATATAGGTATCGTCAAGTGGACGGAACTGGATGCCACCGCACGCAAGCGCTTGCGGGCCGCCTACGTACGCGACATTTTCCCGCTCGTTACCCCATTGGCCATGGATCCGGGTCACCCCTTCCCGTTTATTTCCAACCTGGCGCTCAATCTGCTGGTAACCATGCGTTTCCCGGGTGATGACGAGATAAGAATGGCCCGTGTGAAAGTACCCGTTGTGCCCGGAGTGGTACCACGACTGTTGCGTTTGCATGACAGTCATACCTTTGTTGCGCTCGAAGATATCATGTCTAACAACCTGGACTTGTTGTTCCCGGGTATGAAAATCGAATCTTGCGAACTGTTCCGGGTGACACGCAATGCGATCGTCGAAACCGACCAGTCCGACGCCGACGATCTGCTCGAACAGGTCAAGACCGAGCTGGAAGAACGCGATTTCACCCCTATTGTCAGGTTGCAGGTCGCATCCAATATGGACCCGGTACATCGCGGCATGTTGGCGGCGGAACTGGGCCTCGAAGATGAGGACGTTTTCGAGGTCGACCGCATGATGGCAATGAACGATTTGTTCGAGGTCGCTGCCTCGGATATTGCATCATTGCATTATCCGCCGCATCACCCGGTCGACCACCCGCGGCTGGCGAAAGACCCGCGTAGCATTTTCCACATCGTCCGCGACGGCGGACCCATGCTGCTGCTGCATCCGTACCACTCCTTTACCACCTCAGTGGAACGTTTTCTGCGCAGCGCCAGCGAGGACCCAAAGGTACTCGCTATCAAGATGACTCTCTATCGCACATCGGCCGAAGGCAACGTCATTGAATCACTTATCAATGCCGCCCGTAACGACAAGGAAGTCGCGGTACTCGTAGAACTCAAGGCACGCTTCGATGAAGAAGCAAATATCAACTGGGCGCGCCGACTCGAAGAAGCCGGCATCCATGTGACCTACGGTGTAATCGGGCTGAAGACACACACCAAGATGATTCTGGTCGTGCGTAAGGATTACGACGCATTACGCCGCTACATACACATCGGAACGGGCAATTATCATCCGGGAACAGCGCGACTATATGGTGACATCGGAATGCTCTCCTGCGACGACGCGCTCGGTTCCGATCTGACGGAGTTGTTCAACTACATCACCGGCTATTCACCACCACGTGGATACCGCAAGATCCTCGCAGCACCTTATACATTGAAACAGTCGTTGCTCGAGAAGATCGACCGCGAAATCAAGCTACACACGGACGACTCTCCGGGCTTTATACAGCTCAAGACCAACGCATTGGAAGATGCCGACATAACTGAGGCTCTGTACCGTGCCGGGCGTGCAGGCGTAAAAGTCGATTTGCTAATCCGTGATACCTGCCGCCTGCGACCCGGAATCGCGGGATTGAGCGACAACATCAGGGTACTCAGTACGGTAGGCCGTTTTCTCGAACACGCCCGCATCTACTATTTCCGCAATGGTGGCGATGAAGAGTATTACATCGGTTCTGCCGATCTGATGAAACGCAATCTGGATTCGCGCGTTGAGGTAGTCGCGCCGGTAGAGGATCCCGCACTGCGAGAAGAACTGCGGTTGTTACTGAACGTACAACTGGCAGACAGGCGCAGCGCCTGGGAAATGAACGGCAATGGTATCTACACACAACGACAGCCCGGTTCAGATCAGGACAACGAGGGCGCCCAGGACGCAATGATCGCGGCCGCCGAGAAACGCTACGCCGCCGTCGCCAGCCGCGAACAGAAAAAAGTGCGGAAGAAACTGTTCAAACAGTTCGGCAAGCGCCTGAAGACCAAGTAACCGCCCAGGGAGACGCCGCAGGGCACGGGTGTTGCCAGCCGGGTTTTGGCATGCAGAAACTCAATCAAACCATAGATGTCCGAAGACAAACTACAATTCCTGATTCCAACCCGGCTGGCCGTAGATTCATTAAAGGGCCGGCTGCTGCGCTCTTTCCCACTGACTGATGAGGGCCAGAACGCGCGCAGGCGACACTTCTTTGACACTTTCGACTGGCGTTTGTACAGACACCAACTAACGCTGGAGGAAGAACAAACCGATCATGGCAAACGCCTGGTAATGCGTGACCTGGCGACTGGCGCTGTCCAGCGTTGGGTCGATAATGTCGAAATGCCCCGGTTTGCCGCAGATCTCGTCCGCGGCCCGTTTCGTGACAGACTGCTTGAGCTGACGGCAATGCGGGCATTGCTGCCAGTCGCAGAAATCCGCAGTCATGGCCATCAGCTGCGTTTACGCGACCGCGAGGAAAAGACGGTTGCCCGCATCGAAGTCGAACTGGCCGCCTTGAATGGTGATGCCCAGGTCAGACGTCTGCCAAAACGGCTACACATTCTTCCCGTACGCGGGCATGGGAAACCGGCCCGAATGCTGACGCGTTATGCGGCCGAACAACTCGAGTTGCCACAGGCACAGACTTCGCTGCTCGATGATGCTCTGGCTGCAACCGGCCGAAAGGCTGCGAACTACACAAACACGCCACACATAGAACTCGACCCGGAAGAACCTGCCGAACAGGCGCTACGCAGAATCTTGCTGCGACAACTAGACACGATGGAGGTTAACGTACCCGGAACCTGTCAGTACATCGATACTGAATACCTGCACGATCTGCGGGTGGCTGTCAGACGCACGCGTTCCCTGCTCAGCCAGTTCCCGTCCGTTTTTCCGGAGGAACAGCTTGCACCGTTTCGACAGGAGTTTGGCTGGTTGGGTACAGTCACCGGGCCATGCCGCGATCTTGACGTCCACCTCCTCGGTTTCGATGGTTACCAGGCCCAACTGAAGCTTGCGATGCAACCGGCGCTGGAACCGTTGCGTCGCTATCTCGTCAGACAACACAGCATAGAACAGCATCGGCTCAATGCCTGGCTGCATTCGCCACGCTTCCGGGCATTGATGACTAACTGGCGTGCCTATCTTTCCGAACCGCGGCAGGATATGGCGGACGGCAGTCAACCTATCAAGGAACTCGCCGACAAGAATATCTGGGCGCTGTACCGTAAAGTCAGCAAACGCGGTCGAAAAATAGGGAAGAAGACGCCTGCCGCGCGCCTGCATCGGCTACGCATACACTGCAAAAAGCTACGCTACTTGATTGAGTTTTTCCGGGACTTCTATCCCGTCAAGCGCATTGCACCGCTCATTTCCAGGCTAAAAACGCTGCAGCGAAATCTCGGCGAATTCCATGACTACTGTATTCAGGCCGAAACGCTGCAGCACATCGGTGAAGTAATCGACAACCAGAAGCTGGCCGGACCCGAGACCTCAACAGCCATAAATGCACTGACGAAAAAACTTGAGAAGCAACAGCGTCGCGCCCGCAACGAATTTGCCGGGATATTCGCCGAATTTGACCGCCCGGCCAGTAATAAAAAAGCACGGCGCCTGTTCCGTCGCGAACGCAGATGAGAATACTGGCAACCTACAATCTCAAGGGCGGTGTCGGTAAGACCGCGACGGCGGTCAATCTGGCCTGGCTGGCCGCCAGCGAAGGCGCACGAGTCCTGGTATGGGACATGGATCCACAGGGTGCCGCGAGCTTTTACTTTCGCACCAAGCCCAAGATCAAGGGTAGCAGCAAGGCGCTGGTGCGGGGCAAGCTCGATCTCGACGACCTGGTCCTGGGTACTGAATACGACAATCTGGACCTGCTACCAGCAGACTTTTCATACCGACGCATGGATGTGCATCTGGATGATCAGCACAAACCGGTAAAACAAATGATCAGACTGCTGCGTCCGCTGAGTGACAACTACGATTTTGTTTTCCTGGATTGTGCCCCCAGCATTTCTGTTGTCTCCGAGACGGTATTCAAAGTCGCTGACGCATTGTTGATACCGCTGATCCCAACGACCCTCTCATTGCGGACTTTTTATCAGATCAACGATTTCATGAAGAAAAAGAAGATCAATGGCGTAAAAATGTTGCCGTTTTTCTCTATGGTCGATCGAAGAAAACGCCTGCATAATGACATCGTAGTCAACATGCCGGTGAAATGGCCGCAGATGCTGAAGACCAATGTCCCGTATGCCAGCGACATTGAGAAAATGGGCGTCAATCGCGCAGCAGTTGGCGACTTTGCCCGGACCACACCGGCGGCACACGCCTACAAGGCGCTGTGGCAGGAGATCAAGTCGAAGCTGGATCTGGTTTAACGGACCACTCGGCGTAGGGATGGTCAGCGAGATAGACATTGTAGTAGCGCGGATCGCCGGACACTTCGATGCCCAGCCATTGCGGCCGGTCGAAACTTTCCTCGGCGCTGTCCAACTCGATCTCTGCGATTATCAGGCCTGCATTTGCTCCGGCGAACACATCGATTTCCCACAGATGACGCTCATGACGAACGAAGTGGCGGGTCTTGTCGATCACCGCACCGGAACACAGGTGCAGCAATTGTCTGGCGTCGTCTATCGGTATGGCATATTCAAACTCGTCACGCTGGATCTCCAGACCGGCGGATTTGAGATTGATGTTGGCCTTATCGCCCGCAATCCGGATGCGCACCGAAACAAGTCCATTATGCGCCAAATACGCTTGCCGATAATCGGCCGAACGCTCGACTTGCACACGCCAGTCATCGGACACGACAAGAAATTTTCTTTCTATTTCCAGCGCCATAAGTGTCACGAGCATAGCAGATCGCAAGTGGACACCTGCTGCGGCAAGGCATGAACGGCTTGCGCGCAGAACTCCTGATAGTCGTCGCGGCCGTAGCGGCATTGACGATCGTCGGTGTAATGACCGGGCAAGTCTCCACGATCCTGCTGATTGGCAGTTTCGTTTACCTGGGTTGGCACATAATGCAAATCGCCCGCCTGCGAGAGCGCATGCGAACCGGACGGCTGCATGCGCCATACCCTCCTGGTGTATGGCGTGACATCTATGAATTGATTGGGCAGTCGCAGACCGGCGAGCGCAAGGCACGTAAGGCGCTGTCGCGCTTCAACGCGCGGTTTCGCGAGGCGGCGACCGTTTTCCCCGACGCACTGGCCGTTGTATCGCGATCGCATAAACTGCGCTGGTGCAATCCCAGCGCTGAAAAAATACTTTTTGGCCAGAACTTCGAAGAAATTGGCAACCAGACGCTGCAGACACTCTTGCCCGATGCCCTCCTCGATCAATACCTGACCGATGGCCGGTTCGACCAGCCGGTCGTGCTTAGCCCGCCACACGATCGGCGCCGCGTAATCAGTATTCGCATCATGCCGTTCGGTAAAAGAAAACATCAGCTGCTGGTTGTCGGCAGTGACATCACGCGAGTACATCATCTGGATGCGGCGCGCCGCGACTTTATAGCTAATGTGTCACACGAACTACGCACACCGCTCACTGTAATTGCCGGCTATCTCGATCCATTGACCGAACATTTGCAGGGTGATGCAGAGTGGTCAAACTCGTTGCAGCTCATGGAACAGCAAGCGCAACGCATGGGCCAGATGATCGACGATTTAACGCTGCTATCCCATTTGGAGACGGCAGAAAAGCCACTCCGCGAGCAACGGCTCGATATTGCTGC
>JAOTXR010000146.1 GCA_029862285.1 Gammaproteobacteria bacterium | reverse complement strand
CGCTAACCGGAAAATCGTCCTGGTCGATCAGGGGCACAATCGTCCTGGATATCAGGTTCCAGTCTTCATTGAACGAAAACGGGATCACGGGCTGGACATTGATTCGCCAGATCGAGCCGGCGTCATTGGGCCCGAAATTGTCGTCGAAATTCGCCTGGATCGGTACGCTGATTAATGCAGCCACCGGATTGGCCAGCTTCTTTGCCAGGTCGGCGTCATCCTGCGCCCAGGCAGCGGGGCAACAGCACAATGCCATTGAGAGCACCAGTAACGAAGCGGTTTGCCTTGTCGGTTTTATTTTTCCGTTAACATCAGTCATGCGGTACTTTGCCTCTCCCGGTAGTGGAAAATCTTTCGGCTTTGCAGTTTCAGCTCAGAACCGAAATGTTCCGCCAATACCCGGCCCGCTGAAATTAAAGTCCTGAAGCAGGCTGTTCGCATCCTGATCGTAGGAAAGGTGACGATACGCGAACACGAGATCGCCCCAGCCGAATGCGTATGACAATCCGGCCATTGCGTTCCACGTCAGGTCGGACGATCCGGTACCTGCATCGAAATGGTACGGCACGGACCAGTTTCCGCTACCGACTGCAAAGCGACCGCGGATACCGACGATGCCGTCCCAGAGGTCTTTGTCAGAGCCGATGTTGCCTTGGGCCGGCAGTACAACACTACCGCCGGGCGCTGTAATCGCGGCCGTCAAATCCCAGCTCGTTGACAGGTCGACCCCCAGGAACCGCGCGCCAACAAAGATATCGGCTGATGCCGTTTCGGTGTCCTGCACGGAATAACCGAAGGCCAGAGTCCACAGCAAGCCATCGAGATCGGTCCTGGTGTTCAGGTTCAGGTCGGCAGACACGGGAATTACCCCACCGCTGCCGGGACCTACAGATAGGACACGACCATCGTTTTTCGACGTCAGGCTCAGATAAACAAGATCAGAGTAAATCGAAAAGCGACCCTTTCTTGCGGTACCGCTCACAAGCGCGCCGATGTTCAACAGATCCAGCCAGTCTGTCGGTCCGACTTCGACCTTCGGGCTGCCACCACCACCCGGTGGCACTTCATACTTCACGCTTCCTTCAATGACAGGTAGCCACAAATAAGGAGTCAGTTGAAACTGCCACTCATCTGCACTGGTCTCGGCGAAAGCAGCACTCGAAGCAAGAGTAATTATCAATACCAAAATTTCGGAAATTCGATTTCTTCCAGACATTGTCTTCTGTGGCCAAGCCCCGTCCGAATGCGAAGCCGAAGAGTCTACTTCTTTTCCCGCTACCCGCAACCGACAAACGGAAGCTATCAATATCCGAAATGCGTCAAGTTTGCACTTTTCAACACACCAGGCGCCATGCGAGGAGCGCACAACCAGGCGTCTTTGCGAGGAGCGCAGCGACGAAGCAATCTCGTCATACCGAGGAGATTGCTGCGCCCTTCGGGCTCGCAAAGACACATTCGGGTAGCATAAGGCTGTACTAACCGTGCGATCCGCTCCGCCTCGCACGAAACACTCAGAGGATTCAGTCACCAGTGAACGTATTCATGTCAGCGGTGCGTCAGCCGCTTTTGCATTTTCTGTTGCTCGGTGCAGCACTTTTCGTGTTGTTCGAGTGGGTGGGCCAGGCCGAAGCGGACGCGCGTACCGTCGTCGTCGACAAGGAAGCGTTATTCACGTTTCTGCAGTATCGCGCCAAGGCCTTCAATCCGGATCTGGCAGAAACGATACTCGCCGGCTTGTCTGAGGAAGACTTCGATAGTTTGGTCGAAGAGTACGTCCGCGAGGAGGTACTCTACCGCGAAGCACGGTCGCTTGAGATGGAGGAGAACGACTACATCATCAAGCGACGGTTGATACAGAAAATTGAGTTCATCACTACCGGCTTTATCGAGTCGGCCACCGAGCTGAGCGAAGACGACATCAGCACCTGGTATAACGCCAACAAAGACTCTTTCTACATCGAGCCATTCGTCACCTTTACGCACGTGTTCTTTGACGCTGAGCAACGCGGATCGGACACGGCCCGGGCTTCGGCTACCGCAAAGCTTGCCGAACTCAATAGCGAGGCCGTTCCGTTCACACAGGGACCGCGTCATGGCGATCGCTTTCTGTACCACACCAACTACGTGGAACGAACACCTGATTTTGTCGCCAGTCATTTCAGTACACCGATGGCAGAACGTGTATTCAATCTGCTCCCGGACGACACACGCTGGTACGGCCCGTTCGAATCAAATTATGGCTACCATCTCGTGATGCTGGCGAGAAAACAGGACGGTCGCTTTCCGGAACTGGACGAAGTGCGTGAGCAGGTACGTGGCGATGCGGAACGCGAGCAGGTTCGCAGGAGCAGCGATGAAGCGATCCAGGGCATCATCGATAGCTACGATGTTCGCGTGACTTATCAGCGGGACGGGAGCGAGCAGGAATCTGCCGCGAACAAAGATCGCACTTGAGCCGGCACATCATGCACTTTTTAAAACCGACCGCCGTTCTGCTGACTTTGCTAATTGCGTCAGCTGCTAACGCCCATGACGCACGGCCTGTCTTTGTCCAGATCCAGGAAACGGACGCCGGCGTCATGGCGATATGGAAGATTCCACCCAGCATGCCGGCACACGCGCTGCCGAGACCCATCCTGCCGGCGAACTGCACCGCAGCTGAGGAACCGCTGGCACAGAACCAGGCAGGTGGCCACGTATTCCAGCAACAGTTCCAGTGTACGGAGGGTCTGGCCGGTGGCTTGCTCGTCATGCGCTTCCCGGCTGTTAATCCTTCGCTGTCGACGCTGGTGCGTGTCGAGCTGGCCGGCGGCGAAAAACACGTCCGCATACTCAAACCCGGTGAAACGGAATGGACAATCCCGGCCGCCGAAGCCAGGCTGGCCGTCGCCGGTCAATACACGGATCTCGGCATCAGACACATCTGGGCCGGTATCGATCATCTGCTGTTTGTTGCCTGCCTGCTGTGGATTGCCCGTACCCCTCGCAAGCTCCTGATCACGATTACCGGTTTCACTATCGCGCACTCACTGACGCTGGCACTTTCAGCACTGGAACTCATACGCTTGCCCGTACCGCCGGTCGAGGCCGCGATTGCGTTGAGCGTCGTGTTCCTGGCCGTCGAAATTGCCCGCGGCGACAAGTCGTCACTGACTTATCGCTACCCGATAGTCGTGTCCTGTTCGTTTGGACTGTTGCACGGTTTCGGTTTTGCGGCAGTGTTGCGTCAAATCGGATTGCCGCAAACGGAGCTGCCGACGGCGCTGCTGTTTTTTAACGTCGGTGTCGAAATCGGACAGGTCCTGTTTGTCGCGGCACTCGTGACGATGTATGTGCTGGCGCGTGCCGTTGCCGGCCGGCCCGCCAATCGAGACGTACTTTCAGTACCGGCATGGGAACGATGGGCGAAACCGGCGAGCTACGTCATCGGCAGCATTGCCAGCTACTGGATGATCGACCGCGTCGCCGGCTTCTGGGCCTGAGTTGCGGAAGTCCCTGCGGGAACAGGCTTTAGTACCGGGAAGACCCCGTTCCCACGCGCACGCCGTCAGTCCTGAAAAACGACCGAGTAACTGGTGCTGCGACCGCCGCCGGGGTCTTTCTTCAACGCGCCCTTACTAATCAGGTCTGCAATATCTCTTCCCGCCGTATCCTGCGAGCACTTCGCCAGCCTTGCCCACTTCGACGACGTTAGCTTTCCCTCGATACCATCAAGCACGCGATTCAGCACCTTGATCTGCCGATCATTCAGTGCGGACTTCGCGTACCGATCCCAGAACCGTGCCTTCTGCAGTACCGTGTTCAGATTTTCTTTGGCGCCACGTACCGCACATAGAAAAGTCTCAAGGAACCATTTCTGCCATTCGGTTACATCGAGTTGACCTTTCTGGGTCTGTTCCAGGATTGCATAGTACTGCTTGCGATCGACACGTATCTGTGCCGAAAGGCTGTAGAAGCGTTTCGTGCTGCCTTCCGCACGGGCCAGCGCCATGTCGGCAATTGCGCGAGCGATACGGCCATTGCCGTCGTCAAACGGATGTATCGTGACGAACCACAAATGGGCGAGTCCCGCGATCAGTAGCAGGTCTATGTCTCCAGGTTCTTCGAACCAGCGCAGGAAACTGGCAACTTCGGCCGCTACTCGTTCGGCTGGTGGGGCCTGGTAATGCACCGACTCGCGACCCATAGGCCCGGAGATCACTTGCATCGGGCCGTCACTGTCGTCACGCCAGGCACCGACGCTGATTTTTTGCATGCCGCTGCGGCCTGTCGGAAACAGAGCGGCATGCCATGCAAACAGACGTTCCTCGGTTAGCGGATTTCGATAGTTCCCGATTGCGTCAAGCATCAACTCGACTACGCCATCGACGTGTCGGTCGGACGGAATCAGGCCGGCAACGTCCATACCCAGCCGTCTTGCTATAGATGAGCGAACCTGGTCCGGTTCGAGATTGTCGCCCTCAATCTCGCTGGTCTTGACGACATCTTCGGTGAGGGTGTGCAGATGCGCCTCGTCTCGAAGTTCGAAGCCGAGCGCTTCCATTTTGCCGAGCAGCCGTCCCTGCTCGCGCGATGCCTGGGCAAGCAGGGGCGAGAGGGCCTGATCGTCCCAGGTAAAGGTCGGCCAGTCCGCAAGGTCCCACAGGTACACTGGTTAATCTCCGCGCAATATGCGGAGATTATGACGACTATTCTCCGCATTTGCAACGTATTCTCTGCAAAAAATGCGGAGAATATGATTCGTATTCTCCGCAATGTCGCTAACATCGCCGGCCTAAGCAACACCCATCAGTATGGGGTCGGTTGAACTGGGGACCGACGCGGGCCTCGCAAAGACACGCTGACCGGTCTTTGCGAGGGGCGCCGCGACGAAGCAATCTGGCGATCTGGATCCATGAAGTCAGCGACCCTATGGTGTGTACCAGATCGGTGATGTATACGCGCGTTCCTGCGTGATCATCGGCACATCGGATGACGGCATCTCGATTCCGAAACGCTTGGCTTCGTACGCGGTCCAGCGCGGCGTCGGTATCTCAAGCACACGGGCGTAGTAAACGGCGCGAAGTTTTGGATCGAAATCAGGGTCGCTCCACGCCGTAATCAACTCGGGGCTGCCGATCGAGTTGGTCCAGGTCGCATTGGCCACGTCGACGGTGTTACCCACCGGCGGCAGTTTGCCGTCACGACCGGGCCTGCGATCACCGGACCAGACGACGTCATAGACTTTTTCGTGACGCTTGCCGCGGCCGTCGACCCAGCCTTTGACGACCTGGATGCGATCGAGGTTGCCCGACAACGGGTCTTTGAGCGCCGCAACCAGGAACGATGGTGCCTTGCCGGACGGCGCATTGGTAAGATCGCCGCCCATCGGTACGCCCTTAAGATAGCCGACGTCCGCGGGCAGGCGGCCCTGCGCATCCGCGGCCTCGAAATCCCAGCCACCGAAGAAGCGCACCAGCATGCGGGGACCGGTCGTGCCGTAAGTCTCCTTGCGAATCATTGCGTCAAACAGCGCGGCGCGCGTGTTCTCGGTAGCCCAGATACCCTGGTAACCTGACGCGACTACCGACCAACCGGGATATTCGCTTTGGCCGGACTTTGCCATTGGGTGATAGACGCGCTTCGGATTCGGCTCCCCGCCCGAATGTTTGCCGAAGAAGTTGTTTTCTGCGGCAGTGGATAACGCGGTGTGACTGTCGGTCGCAGCCATGAGGCCAAACTTGTACGGGTTGGCGCCAAGCTTGTCTTCGAGCTGCAGCCCCATCTGCAATGCACTGCGGGCATACTCGCCAGCAAGCATGCTGTCTTTTTTCAGTTCGGTCAGATCCAGATTGCCGACAGCCCAGGTCTCGTAGTCGGCAAACTCATCGTCCGGCGACAGGAACGGATGTGTCTCGCCGTCACCCTTGATCTGCGTGGCTTCGTAGAGTGGCTCCCAACGCACCCGGGTTTCGGCGTATTCGCGATCCACCCGCCCGCCGGTGATCGTGCGTTCCATTGGAAACATAGTGCCG
>JAOTXR010000145.1 GCA_029862285.1 Gammaproteobacteria bacterium | reverse complement strand
GCGCCGCCGTGGCCAGATCGCCACCGGCGAGTGCGTCGCGGACCGCAGAACTGCTGACCCGCGTGCCATCGAGTTCAAAGTCCGCTGTCGCAGCGACAGTATAACCACCGGCATTTCCGGCTTCGACCAGCGTGTGGAAGTCACCGGTCCGGTCGCGTCCAAAACGAAAATCTGCGCCGACGGTAACGTGCCGCGCCCCGAGCCCGTCTTCAACGAGTTTTTCGATAAAGGACTGCGGCGTCATCGCCGCGACAGCCCGATTAAAACGTACGCAGATTACCCGGTCGACCTTAGACGCCTGTAGCAATCGCAGTTTTTCTCGCAGGCTCGATAATCGCGCCGGCGCCTTTGCGCCGCCAAAAAATTCCTGCGGTGTCGGCTCGAACACGACCACCGCCGCGGGGCAATCGAGTTCGCGTGCCCGCGCGCTCAGATCAGTTAACACCGCCTGATGGCCTCGATGGACGCCGTCATAATTGCCGATCGTCAGCACACAGCCACGATGTCGCTGGCGCAGGTTCGACATACCACGAATAAATTCCATATCAGTGGGTCCGCAAATGCGCCGGACGAAAACCGGTCATCAACAACACAACGCCATAAACTGCGGCACCGACGACGATGCACTGCGCCAGGCGCAGGGTTCGGGCCAGACCGTCAGCGTCGAGCCACCATTCCGTCGCGCCGACAATATAGTAAAGCGCGAATGCCATGGCCACGTTGGCAAGTGTGTACCTGAGCAGCAGTACACCCCAGCCACGCTCGGGTGTGTAGACCTGGCGCCGACGCAAACCGCGATAGAGTAAGCCGGCATTGAGCAACGCCGCCAGTCCGGTTGCCAGCGCGAGGCCGGTATGCGGTGCGGCAAAACCGAACCGCACCATCGGCAGGACAAAGGCAAAATTTAGAACGACATTGACGATCATCGCGATCACACCGATACGCACCGGCGTGCGGGTATCCTGCCGCGAGAAATAACCCGGTGCAAGCACCTTGACCAGCGCAAAACCGAGCAGTCCGATCGCATACGCCATTACGCTGAAACTTGCCATACGGGTATCGCGGGCGGCAAAATCCCCGTACTGGAACAGCGTGCTGATTATCGGCCCTGCCAACATGAACAACGCTATCGCCGCAGGCAACATGATCAATACCATCACCCGCAACGCCCAATCCAGCGTGGCCGAAAACACTGCCATTTCCTGTTTTGCGTAACGCTCAGACAGGCCCGGCAGGATGACCGTCGCCAGGGCAATTCCAAAGACACCGAGCGGAAACTCCATCAGCCTGTCGGAGTAGTACAGCCAACTGATGCTGCCGGTTTGGAGCCAGGATGCAATGTGCCGGTCGATGAGCAGATTGACCTGCGCGACGGACGAGCCAAATATGGCCGGCAGCATCAGGACAAAAATGCGCTGCACGCCCTCGTGATGACGCCCCCACTTTGGCCACGACAATACCCCGGCGCGCGCCATGAATGGAATCTGAAAGCCCAGCTGTACAACGCCCGCGACAAAGACGGCGATGGCCAGGCCGTACACCGGACGTTCCATTTGTGGCGCGAGGATGACTGCACCGCCAATGAGACACAGGTTGAGCAACACCGGGGTAAAGGCGGGAACGGCAAAACGCCCGAGGGTATTCAATACGCCGGCAGCCAGCGCAGTAAGCGAAATAAAGAAGAGATACGGAAACGTCAGTCGCAACATCGCGACCGCAAGTCCGTACTGCTCAGCGTTGTCGGCAAAGCCAGCACTGAACAACAAAATCAGCAACGGCGATGCAATGACACCGATGATTGTCACAACGAACAGGATTACGCCGAGCGTACCCGTAACGCTCGCGGCCAGATCACGGACATCGGCGCGGGTACGCCGACTGTGATACTCCGAGAACACCGGCACGAATGCCTGTGAAAAAGCGCCTTCGCCAAACAGACGGCGGAGGAAGTTGGGTATCTGGAAGGCAACGACAAAAGCATCCATGCCCATACCGGCGCCAAACGCCCGGGCAAATACGATATCGCGGAGAAAGCCCGTTATCCGCGAGATCAGAGTCATCCCGCCGACCACGTAGGTGGATCGCAATAATCTGGGGCTCATGCGCGGCGCCGTGGCACAGTCCAGCGCCGATGATACCGGCCGCTCACCGCCACTACCATGCGGGGACACCGGAACGCATTGACAACATAGGGGAAAGCGGCGAGACTACGCGGCCTCGCGCGACTGCCCCCGGGGGGACGGTGTGAGAAACAGCAGGACGGAGAACAGTTTTGGCCAACATAAAATCATCCGCAAAACGCGCCCGCCAGGCGGTCAAACGCCGGGCCCATAACATGGCCCTGCGGTCGCGCATGCGTACCGAGATCAAACAGGTACTCAAGGCAATCGATGCCGGCGACAAGAACGCGGCGCAAGAGGCGTACAAGCAGGCAGTACCCGTCATCGACACGATGGTCGTCAAGGGGATCATCCACAAGAACAAAGCTGCCCGGCACAAGACCCGCCTCAATACCCGGGTACGCGCCCTGTCCTGATCAGGCCTCGCTTGCGGCAACGTCTGCCTCGAGTTCATCGAGGCGATCCATGACGGCGTTGGCCAGTACATGAGTTCCGCCGCCTGACAGTGCCGAGATCCGAAAAACCCGCCCGTCCCAGCCGAGATCGTTCAGGATTTCGGAACACCTCTTTTCGGCATCCTCGTGGGTCATCATGTCGGTTTTGTTCAATACCAGCCAGCGCTCCCGCGCAGCCAGCTCCGGATTGAACTTCTGCAGCTCGCCGGTGATGGTATGCACATCTTCGACCGGGTTGCCCAGTTCCGAGATATCCACCAGGTGCAGCAATAAACCGGTGCGTTGTATATGACGCAGAAAACGGATGCCCAGCCCGGCACCTTCCGCTGCGCCTTCGATCAGTCCCGGAATGTCCGCCATCACAAAACTGCGATGACGGCTGACCGACACTACGCCCAGTACCGGGTGCAGCGTGGTGAACGGATAATCAGCCACCTTTGGTTTTGCCGCGGAGAGACTTCTGAGCAAAGTGGACTTGCCGGCATTGGGCAAACCGACCAGGCCGACGTCTGCCAGCAAATTCAGTTCCAGCTTCAAATATCGAAAGTCGCCCTGGGTGCCACGCGTTGCCTGTCGCGGCGTGCGGTTGGTACTGGACTTGAATCGGGTGTTGCCCACGCCATGCCGGCCGCCTTTGGCGACCAGTAGCCGTTGTCCATCGATGGTCAGATCGCCGATCAGCTCACCGGTATCCATGTCGTGCACGATGGTACCTACCGGTACGGCAACATCGAGATCGTCACCGGAGGCGCCAGTCTGGTTGCGGCTGCGGCCATTCTCGCCGTGTTGCGCCCGATAGGCATGACCAACACGGAAATCCACCAGCGTGTTAATTGCGCTGTTGGCGACCAGATACACATCGCCACCGGTACCGCCATCACCGCCATCCGGACCACCGAAGGGAATATATTTTTCACGGCGAAAACTGACGATGCCATGACCGCCATTGCCACCGTAAACCCTCACTGTCGCTTCGTCGACGAATTTCATTTGGCAATCTCGGCCTCGTGGGAGCGGCCTCTGGCCTCCATTCCTTTTGAAGCGGCCTGGCCGCGGTCAGATTATAGGGACATGCTGCAGATAACAAAAAAACCCCGCCTCAGCGGGGTTCTTCGATCCGGCCGTAGACGCGTCTAGTCGGTCAATACGTTGACGTACTGACGCCCCTTTGCGCCCCTTTTCTCAAACTTCACATGACCGTCTGCCTTGGCAAACAGTGTGTGATCCCGGCCAAGTCCGACGTTAAGCCCGGGATGAAACCTCGTGCCGCGTTGACGCACGATGATGCCACCGGCGCGCACCGCCTGGCCACCGAAAATTTTTACGCCAAGTCGTTTGGATTCTGACTCGCGGCCGTTTTTGCTACTACCGCCTGCTTTCTTGTGTGCCATCGATAATCTCCTGAGCTAGCCGGCCGAAATCGCGGTTACGCGAACCTTGGTAAAAGCCTGGCGATGACCATGCTGACGTTTGTAGCCCTTGCGCCGTTTGAATTTTACTACGTCAACTTTGCGCGAACGGCCCTGCTCTTCGACGGTTGCAGTGACCTTGCCACCGGCAACCTGCGGAGTACCTACCTTTACGTCAGCGCCATCGCCGACCAGCAGCACATCATCGAATTCAATCGAATCGCCCTCCGCGGCGTCCAGTTTTTCGACTCGCAGGGAACCACCCTCTTGTACCCGGTATTGCTTTCCACCGGTTCTGATAACGGCATACATCGCCAAAACTCCCGAGAAATCAGTTCGTTCGCAGACAAAGACCGGGCATTCTAATGGCATCACCCGGGGCGGTCAACGGCGCCGGCCCGCAGCCCCCCGGGACAGCGCAGGAACAGCAAAACACCTGCCAAAAGGCCCACAAACCCGCTGCGAGCGCGCCCATTTCGGCCCTGCCCCATCGGGGGCTTGGGGGCCGGGCCAAACCCCGCGATAATGGCCGGATGCAAGAAGCCCAGAAACAACCCCTGCCCCGGGCCGACTCTGCCATGGAGGCGGTGCGCCAATTGGTGCGCCCGGACCTCGCTGATGTGGACGCAGAAATCAGGCGCCAACTGCACAGCGATGTGGTGCTGATCGACCAGGTTGCCAATTACATCATCGCCAGTGGCGGCAAACGATTACGACCGGTCCTGGTAATTGTCGCCGCGCGTGCCTGTGGTTATGAGGGCAAAGACCATATCAAAGCGGCTGCAATCATTGAGTTTATTCATACGGCGACGCTGTTACACGATGACGTCGTCGATGCGTCGGCATTACGGCGCGGTCGGGAAACCGCCAATAGCGTTTGGGGTAACGAAGCCAGTGTGCTGGTCGGCGATTTTCTCTATTCGCGAGCGTTTCAGATGATGGTAGAGATCGATCGCATGCCCATCATGCGGATCCTGGCCGATGCGACCAACACGATTGCCGAAGGCGAAGTTCTGCAACTGGTAAATTGCCACGATCCGGATACGACGGAAGATGCCTATCTGAGGGTGATACACCGCAAGACCGCCAAACTGTTCGAAGCCGGTGTGCAGATCGCGGCGGTCCTGGCCGATCAGCCCGCAGAAGTCGAACGGCAACTGTCGCGTTACGGGCGTCACCTGGGAACGGCATTTCAGCTGATCGATGACGTGCTCGATTACAGCGCGTCACCCGAGCAACTGGGCAAGAATATCGGTGACGACCTGGCAGAGGGTAAACCGACGTTGCCGCTGATTCATGCCATGCGTCAGGGTACGCCCAAGCAAGCCGCGCTGATGCGCGAGGCGGTCGAAGCCGGTGGGCTGGAACGTATCGACGAAGTGATGCGGGCGATTGAATCGACCGGTGCGCTTCAGTACACTGCGCAGCTCGCGCGCCGCGAAGCCGAATCCGCTTTGGAAGCACTCGAAGCGGTTCCCGATTCGGAATACCGACAAGCATTGAGCGCGCTGGCCAGACTTTCGGTGGACCGTTCCTACTGAATTCATGACGGGGTGTAGCTCAGCCTGGTAGAGCACTGCCTTCGGGAGGCAGGGGCCGGAGGTTCAAATCCTCTCACCCCGACCATACACGCTTCATGCGTAAGCGTCTTCTGGGAATCGCTTCAACTGGCGTCGTGCTCGTTCAACGTCGGTCCCTGTGAATCGTCCGGCGCGGCATCCGAAAGTTTAGAATTCAATGCTGTGGCTCGGCAAAAGGGTAGACCTCCATGCCGCGATCCTGCAGTGGCGTGGATCGTGGTGGACCCGCGCCGCCAGAACCCCAGCCCAGAACAGGGTCATGCAACAAGGCCACAAAATCTAGCGACTCAAAACTCCGAGCCGCGCCGTGCTGCGCACGACCCACCCTTTCGCCTCGAGTTCTTCGCGAGCGCGTTCCGATACCAGGCCCGCCGACCAGTATTCGGTTTTTTTCGCGCCCGCCTCGGACAGAGACTGAACATAGCGATCGGCCGCTGCTGCAGTCTCGGGCGTCCACATCAGGTAGTCGATCC
>JAOTXR010000144.1 GCA_029862285.1 Gammaproteobacteria bacterium | reverse complement strand
CATCGACAATCAGAACCCGGTCTTCCGGCACAACCTTGTCGATAATGTAATCCAGGCCGTGCACACTGACCTTGGCCATGCGCTCGTCCACGCCCGAGTAAGATGAGGTACGGATAGCAATATGATCCGAGTCAATACAACAGTAGCCGACCAGTTCCTGCACAGCCATGCCCACGGGTGTGCCGCCGCGCCAAATCGCGACGATGAGTGTGGGCTTGAAGCCGCTCTGCAACACCATGCTGCCCAGCTGGAATGAATCTTCGAGCAGCTGCTGTGCCGTCAGGACTACCTTGCTCATATTGAGATTGACCAAACCTGGATGCTGGTTTGCCATTATAATCACCCTGACAGCCAGTCACACCTGATAATTCACTCTGACAGGAACGAGTTGGATAACAAGACTTTTGTAGCGGCAAACGATCTCCTCCTCGATTCTTTTCGCCTGGCGGCGATGATCTTTGAGGATGATTTCAAGCCGGATTACCTGGTCGGCTTATGGCGGGGTGGCAGTGCCGTGGGTATCGCAGTCCAGGAAGGGCTCGAGTATTTCGGTGTCAAAACTGACCACATCGCGGTACGTACTTCTTATGCCGGCCGCGACGCCTACTCCAAACGAGTTGCCGGGGAAGACTCCATTCGGGTGCATGGGCTGCATTATCTGTTGGAACGGGTCGTCACCGGACATTCAATGCTAATCGTCGATGATGTCTATAGCACCGGCCATAGCGTTGCCGCGGTCATCTCCGAGCTGTCACAAAAGGCCCGACGGAATTTGCCGCAAAAGATACGCACCGCAACCGTCTGGTATCGGCCCACGGAACGTACCGAAAGGGAACCCGACTACTACGTGCACAAGACCGACAACTGGTTGGTATTACCCTACGAGTTGTCGGGAGTCACCCCTGAGGAAATAAAAGAGCACAAGCCGGAATTGCTGCCCGTGCTTGCCGAACTCTCCGCTTACATCAAGAAATAGCGGGTTTTCCAAGCAAGTAAGTCTGGCGCACGAGGCGATCGTCGCCGAGCATCATCAATGCGAACAGTGCCTCTGGCAACTCGTGAGCATGGTCCAGACGGGCGCTCAGTATGGGTAGTTCTTCAGTATCGAGCACGACAAAATCGGCTTCTTTGCCGGGTTCGAAGTTGCCTAGCTTGTCGTCGGCATGCAAGGCCCTGGCGGCGCCGAGCGTCGCCAGATAGAGCGCGCGTACCGGTGACAGCGACTGACCACGCAGTTGCAGTACTTTGTACGCGTCTTCTATTGTGCGCAACATGTTGAGGCTGGTGCCACCGCCAACATCGGTGCCCAAACCAACCGGAACGCCGGCCACCTCGGCGCGATTGAAATCGAACAAACCCGATCCGAGAAACAAATTCGACGACGGGCAAAAAGCAATAGCGGCGCCATCTTCGGCCATCGCGCTGATACCGGCATCTTCCAGGTGCAGGCAGTGTGCGTAGATGGCCCGTTCCCGCAGCAGCCCGTAGTGCCGATATACATCGACGTAACTGGAGCGTTCCGGAAACAGCCTGTCTACCCAGGCGACCTCTGCGTGGCTCTCGGCGAGATGCGAATGGATATAGGCGTCAGGAAATTCGTCTGCCAGTCGCCCTGCTCCGGCCAGTTGTTCGGGGCTGCACGTCGGTGCAAAACGCGGTGTGATTGCATATTGAAGCCGGTCCTGACCATGCCAGCGTTCCAGCAAAGCGCGGCTGTCGCGATAACCCGACTCCGCGGTGTCGCGCAGGTCGTCGGGACAGTGCCGGTCCATCAGGACTTTGCCCGTCCACAGTGGCATGTTGCGTGACTGTGCCGTCGCGAAAATGGCGTCGACCGATTCCGGATGCACCGTTGCAAAAACCATGGCCGAGGTCGTACCGTTGGCCAGCAGCTCGTCGAGAAAACGCTCCGCCGTCGCCGCCGCAAATGCGGGGTCGTTAAAACGCGCTTCGGCCGGATAGGTATAGGTATTGAGCCAGTCCAGCAGCCGCTCGCCATAGGAAGCGATGATGTCCAGCTGTGGATAATGTACGTGGCAATCGATAAAGCCCGGGACAATCCAGCTTTTATTACAATCAGTTACAGAAATCTCTTCAGATAGATTCTGTAATAGTACTTCGGCCGGTCCGGCGGCGGCGACCAGCCCGTCCTCAACCAGTAGCAGGCCGTCGTCAAAATACTCGATGGCATCTGCATCGGAGCTCACCCCTGGATTACGCAGGCAATGAATCACCCTGCCGCGAAAAGCTGCCCGTTCGCTCATGCTGGCGCCGCCAGTGTCAGCGGCGCGGCCAGCCGCCGCTCTTCGCAGTTGGCTTCCTCACCACTGCGCTCGATCAATAAAAACTGCTGTCCCGCGGTAGCAATCATCGGCGTATGCCAGGTCCCCCGGTGATAATTGATTCCCTGCCGGCCGTTAGTAACAAAGGCACAGACAGCATCCGGATTGACTTCGTTCCCGCCGGGCGCCACCACTACAACAAACACGAATTCGGACAGCGGGACAAACGCCTGGCTTCCGAGTGGATGTCTCTCGAGTACATCAAATTGATAGGGAAAAACAGTCGTTTCTTTGCATGTAGTCACATCGACACTCGCGGGGTGTGGTGGTGCCATGTCCAGCGTAGTCTGGGCAACGGAGCGTTCAAAACGACCGGCGTTCATCGCTGCTGACGCTCCAGCTTCAATGACGTCACCGAACGGGGCAAAGGCCTCGCGCGTCAATGGTTGCACCTGAATCACTCTCATGTGCGCCGACCCATCAGACGCAACCGGCTGACCCCACCGTCGGGAAATATTCGCATGCGTATGTGGGTAACCGGGCCGCGCTTTTGCAACTGACCGAACACGTGCTGTTGGTCCATTTCCAGCCTGGATTCAGTAAGCAACGGTTGCCAGTCGATATCCTCGCCGACGAGCGCCTCCGGTGTGGGCTGCCCGACCAGGCATACCGCGTCGATCGCAACACGATCGGGGTAGTTGCCCTTGAAATGTGCCGTATCGACTTCGATCTTTTCGACAATACCTTTCGCGCCGAGCGCCAGGATCACCCAGTCGTTACCCGGCCCGCGGCGACGTGCTGTTTCCCAACCATCGCCCATGTTGAGACCACGCCCCGGCAGGTTGAGGTTGTGCATGCTGCCGTAATGTTCGTCGCTGCAGATCAATGCCCGGCCACCGTTTTCCAGCGCCAGCAAGTCGACCACTTCGTCGCCGCACTCGACCGCGTCGGTGCTGACTTCGCCGTAAAGACGCAATCGGGCGACCCCGCCATCCGGATAAATATGAAAACGCAGGTGAGTAAAGGGGCCCTCGCCAGCCACCGGCAACCAGTGATGTGTGTCGCCGGCCAGCGGGGTCTCAGGAATAATCTCCTTCCAGCCAACGTCGTCAGCGGGCAGCTCGGCGTCGCAACGACAACCTTCCAATGAGGCGCCCGGTGGATAGTTACCGGTGAAATAGCGCGTGTTGATATCGACGCCGTGGAGTATCCCGGGAACACCGAGCCGGATCACACAATAATCGTGACCCGGTTCGCGCTTGCGCCGGCTTTCCCAGCCATCCATCCACTTGCCGTGATCGTCGTATTTGTCAGCCACAAAAACCGGTTCCGCCGCGTCGATCAAACGTTCTTTCGCGGCAAAAAACTCATCTGTCGCATAAACCACGCGCGTACCCAACCGCGGTTGCCCGAGATTGATCCATTGGTGGAACGGATTACGCTCAGTCACTGCCGGCGATCTCCTGCAGGCGCAGTCGCGCAATCGCGTGGATCTCGGCGATGGCGCGATCGAATTCGGCGTCGATGTCATTGTCGATGCGCTTGGTGAAAGCTTCCAGTATCTGCTGCCGGCTTGCCCCTTTTACTGCCATGACAAAGGGAAAACCAAATTTCGCCTTATAGCGTGCATTTAGTTCCTGCAACTGAGCCAGTTCGTCGGGCGTACAGCGATCCAGACCGGCACTGGCCTGTTCTTCCCGAGACTCGGTGGTTATCTTGCCGGCAACTGCCGCGCGTCCGGCCAGGTCCGGATGCGCCCGGATCAATGCGAGACGTTGCTCTTGACTGGCGTTGTTGACTATGTCGACCAGTTTTTGAGCAAATCGCCCGACATCTCCGGTCAATCGTCCTTTTCGCCACATCTTCTCGGCGACCCAGCGCGAGTTTTCGTAGACACTACCAAAGGCAGCCAGAAAAAGTTGCTCATCCATGTCGCGCGGATTTCTCGAGAAAAACATGGCTCAACGTTCCTTGCAGGGATGATGCTCGATCCAGTGCTGTGCGATATCGATACGTCGCGTCAGCCACACCTGTTTTTGTGCACACACATAGTCGAGAAATCGCTCCAGCGCCAGTGCTCTTCCCGGACGACCGGCCAGACGACAGTGCAAACCGACCGACATCATCTTTGGGCGGCTCGCGCCTTCCGCATAGAGACAATCGAAGCTGTCCTTGAGGTAGCTGTAGAAGTCCTCACCGGTGTTAAAACCCTGCGGTGTGGCAAAACGCATGTCATTGGCGTCGAGCGTGTAAGGCACCATCAATTGCGGCTTCGCAAAAGAACAATCCCAATACGGGAGATCGTCAGAATAACAGTCGGCGTTATACACAAAGCCGCCCTCCTCAGCCGCAATGCGGTGGGAATTCGGGCTACAGCGGCCAAGATACCAGCCCAGCGGCGCTGTACCCGTAACCTGGCGGTGCAGATCAATGGCAGTCTGCAGATGCTGCCTTTCGGTTTCCTCGTCGACGAACTGGTAATCGATCCAGCGGTAGCCATGACTGGCGATTTCCCAATCGGCCGCCTGCATGGCCGCAACGGCGGTCGGATTGCGCCGCAGTGCCATTGCCACGCCAAAAACGGTCACGGGTACCGCTCGATCGGTGAATAATCGATGCAAACGCCAAAAACCCGCGCGTGAACCGTATTCGTAAAGCGATTCCATGTTCATGTGCCGGGTGTTCTCGTAGGCTTCGGCCCCGACGATCTCAGACAGGAAGGCTTCTGATTCATTATCGCCATGCAAGACACAGCGTTCGCCACCTTCTTCGTAGTTGATGACAAACTGCACTGCCACGCGTGCCTCGCGTGGCCAGTTGGCTTTTGGCAGTTTGCCACCGTAGCCGACCAGGTTTCTGGGGTATTCACTCAACGGTCTATGCCTGCATACCAGTGTGCGATGACGGCGCGCTCGGCTTCTGTGATCTGGGTCAGGTTCCCGATCGGCATGGCGCGTAAAACCACGGTTTGTTGGTAAATACGTCCGGATTCGGAGCGGATTTGCGCGACGCTCTCGAGCATGACGCCAGCCGGTGCTGCGGCAAATGCCGTATGTGCCGGACTCGCCGCATGACAAGTCACGCAACGTGTTTCCACGATGCGCTGGACCTCGGCTATAGACGCTTGCGGGGCTGCCACGGAGCCTGCAGTTGTTGCACGCGGCGCAATGGCCGCCGCCACGCCAGCCAGTAACACCAGCGCGACTGCCAGCGGCACGAACGACGCACTACCCTTGTGACGGGCAACGAAGAATACCCGGATCAACGCACCGGCGACGGAGATCGCAATCAAGATTAGCCAGTTGTAGGCGTGTGTGTAGGTCATGGCATAGTGATTGCTGACCATCACAAACAGTACCGGCAAGGTAAAGTAGGTATTGTGTACCGAGCGTTGTTTGGCAGTGATACCAGGTTTTGGATCGACACTCTCACCGCGCTGGGCAGCCGCCACCATCTTGCGTTGCCCGGGGATAATCACGAAGTAGACATTGGCCGCCATAATCGTGCCCAGCATTGCACCGAAGTGCATAAATGCGCCGCGGCCGCTGAACACCTGGCATAGGCCAAACGCCGCAATGAAAGCGAACAGAGTGACTGCGGTGCCGAGCATGCGGTCGTTGCGGGCCAGCGGCGATTTACACATCACGTCGTAAATCAGCCAGCCACCGGCAATGGTTGCGGCGCTGATGCCGATGGCACCGGCCTGCGACAAATCGAACAGCGACCGGTCGACCAGGTAAACTTCGGCACCGACCCAGTACAACAGCACCAGCAGGAACATTCCCGATA